>JANNCK010000042.1:0-12754 GCA_031386545.1 Sphingomonadales bacterium | reverse complement strand
CTGGGGCGCCGCCTGGAGCTATGCGATGCTCGGTGATGCGGCACGCGCACTGGCGGTCCCGCCGCCGCTTGATCTGACCCTGCGCGACCCGGACGAAGACGGCGGCGTGGGTGGCGAGGAAATCTGGACCGGCCAGCGCCGTCTGCCGCGCGGCCATAATGTCATCGATTTGCCCGGCTATGCCGACGGCCATTGGTGGGTGCAAAATCTGTCTGCCGCGATCCCCGCACGGCTGTTGGGGCGGGGCAACGGGCGCACCGTGCTCGACCTGTGTGCGGCCCCCGGCGGCAAGACGATGCAGCTCGCCACCGCGGGTTGGCATGTCCTAGCCGTTGAACAGCACGCCAAACGCGCCGAACGGCTGCGCGAGAATCTGGCGCGGACGAAACTCAATGCCGACATCGAAATCAGCGACGTCATGGCGTGGGCACCATCCGCGCCCGCTGACGCCATCCTGCTTGACGCGCCGTGCAGCGCCACCGGGATTTTCGCGCGCCACCCCGACGTCCTCCACCGCATCGGGCCAAAGGATATTGCCGCGCTGGCCGGGCTCCAGACGCGGATGCTCGCCCGTGCCGCCGACTGGCTCGCGCCCGACGGACGACTGGTCTACGCGACCTGCTCGCTCGAACCCGAGGAAGGCGAAAAGATCGTTAGCGAGAGTGGCCTTGTCGTCGATCCGGTCGCCCCGGAGGAGCTTCCCCCAGGCGTCGTGCCCGCCCCCGAGGGCTGGGTCCGCATTTTACCGGTGCCGGGGCGCGACGGTTTTTTCATCGCGCGGCTCAAACGGGGCTGACTCTGGTTGCCCCTCCTGAATCGCGTCACTAAGGCAATGGCCCCATGTCCCAGCAAATCCGCATCGCCCCGTCGATCCTGAGCGCCGATTTCGCGCGTCTGGGAGAGGAAGTCCGCGCCATCGAAGCCGCCGGGGCCGACTGGGTCCATATCGATGTGATGGACGGGCATTTTGTCCCCAATATTACGATCGGCCCGATGGTCGTCAAAGCGCTGCGCCCGCACACGATTCTGCCGCTCGACGTCCATCTGATGATCTCGCCGGTTGACAGCTTTCTCGATGCATTTGCCGAGGCGGGCGCGGACATCATAACTGTCCACCCCGAGGCCGGACCGCATATCCACCGCACGGTGCAGCGGGTAAAGGCGCTGGGTAAAATGGCCGGTGTCTCGCTCAATCCCGGTACGCCTGCCAAAATGCTCGACTATCTGATCGACAGCGTCGATCTGGTGCTGGTGATGAGCGTTAACCCCGGCTTTGGCGGGCAAAGCTTTATCGAGAGCCAGCTCAAGAAAATCGCCGCGATCCGCAAGATGATCGACGCGACGGGCCGCGACATCCGGCTCGAGGTCGATGGCGGCGTCGATGGCGGCAACATCGCGCGCATCGTTGCCGCCGGGGCCGATGTGCTGGTGGCCGGAACCGCGACGTTCACGGGCGGGCCTGCGCACTACGCCGCCAATATCGCCGGACTCAAAGCCGGGGCCGTGGCTGCGGGATGAGCGACCGCGACCCGAGCGAGTTTCTGACCGAAGAAGCGGGCCGCACCGAAATAGAATCGGGTAAAAGGCTGGTCCGCGCGGGTGATCGGGGGTTGTCGCTCGGCGAAAGGCTCGCCAACGGATTTTATCGGCTGACATGGCGAACCCCGCTGCACGGGCTGCGCCTCAACGGCCGCTATCCCCTGAAACTGCTTGCCGTTCCCGAAGACCCAATCGCGGGCAATCCGGAAACCGGACGGCAGATCGCCGAGGGAACATTGGTCAGGGGCCGCGAACATATCGCCGTGGCCGATGTCGATTTCAGCGGCACCGGTATTTCGCCCGCGCTGACCACCCACATCGAACGCTTTGCGTGGCTGCGCGATCTCGCCGCGGGTGTCAGTCGCGCCGAGGGGGCCGCCGTTGCCGAAGGCCTGATGCGGGTCTGGCTCGACCGCCACAGCAGCCAGATTACCGATCCGGCCTGGTCGCCCGACCGGGTTGGCTGGCGGATGCTGTTCTGGGCTGCACACGCCCCGCTGATCCTGTCCTCGGCCGATCTCGTCTATCGCAGCGCCGTACTCAACACCCTGGCACGCGGGGCACGCCATCTTGACCGCGGCGCAGACCGTGCGTCGGCTGGCCTCGCCCGTATTGCGGCGTGGAGCGGCGTTGTTGCCGCCGGTCTTCTGATCCCCGGGGGCGACCCGCGTCGCGCGTTCGGCGAGGCGGGGCTGGCCAAGGCGCTGATGACCGGCATGAGCGCCGATGGCGGCATCGTCACCCGCGCGCCTGCCGATCAGGTTGATCTGGTCGAGCTGCTGGCGATGCTCGCCGCAGTTTACGATGTTCGACGCGTCGAATGGCCCGAAGTCGCACAGAATGCGCTCGACCGCGCGGTTGCCGCGCTCATCGGCGTGCAGATGGGCGATGGCGCCTTGTCGAGCTGGCAGGGGGCAGGGCCAATTTCAGCCGCGCGGGTCGCAGCGGTGGTCACCGCCTCGCGCGTCCGCACCCGTCCGCTGCGCCAGGCCCGCGACTGGGGGTATCAACGCATGGCAGGCGGTTCGACCGTCGTCGTCGCTGATATGGCCCCGCCCCCGCCGAGCCGCATTGCGAAAGGGGGCTGTGCCTCGACGCTCGCATTCGAACTGTCCGATGGCGCACAGCGCCTGATCGTCAATTGCGGCAATACCGGCGGCACCTCCGCCATTCCCGCCGACCTTGCCAAGGCGCTGCGGACAACCGCCGCCCATTCGACGCTGACCTTGGGCGACAGCAATTCGACCGCAATCCATGCCGACGGGGCGCTGGGCGCAGGCGTCGGTTCGGTCGAAGTCGACCGCGAAGAACTAGAAGGCGGCAGCAAGATCGACGCCAGCCACGACGGCTATGCCCGCCGCTTCGGCCTGATCCACCAACGCACCCTCGCGCTGTCGGCCAGCGGGCGCGAGCTGCGTGGCGAAGATGCGCTGTTGCCCGCGCCCAAACGCCGCAAAACCGCCACCTCACCGTTCGCCATCCGCTTTCATCTCGCCCCGCATGTCGAGGTCACGCCAACTGCCGACGGGCAGGCGGCGTTGCTCCGCATCGACCACGGTCCCTTGTGGCAATTCCGCTGTCGCGGCGGCAAATTATCGGTCGAGGACTCGCTCTGGATCGACGCGGACGGTCGTCCCCATGCCACCCAGCAGTTCGTGGTCGAGGGGGAAGCCCCGCCAGGCGGCACCAGCGTTGCGTGGCTGCTGAAACGGGCGGGGTGATGTCTGTGAAGAAAAAGGAGAGAAGGGGCTTCGACAAGCTCAGCCAAGTCGGCATTGGAGAACCCTTCTTCAAACCGACTTGGCTGAGCTTGTCGAAGCCTTCCTTCTTGATTTCCTGTTCCAACTGAAGCGATCCAATGGCCACCATCAAAATCACCCGTGCGCTCCTGTCGGTCTCTGACAAGACTGGTCTTGTCGAACTCGGGCAATCGCTCGCCGCACACGGTGTCGAACTTGTCTCCACCGGCGGCACGGCCAAAGCGCTGCGTGACGCAGGACTCACCGTCCGCGACGTATCCGACCTGACCGGTTTTCCCGAAATGATGGATGGGCGGGTCAAGACGCTGCACCCCAACGTCCACGGCGGGCTGCTCGCGGTGCGCGACAATCCCGAACACGTTGCCGCCATGGCAGCACACGGCATCGGCGCGATCGATCTGGTCGTCGTCAACCTCTATCCGTTTGCCGCGACTGTCGCGAAGGGTGCGAGCCGCGACGAGATTATCGAGAATATCGACATCGGGGGCCCCTCGATGGTCCGCTCTGCCGCGAAGAACCACGCGCATGTCGCCATCGTTACTGACCCGGCCGATTACGCCGCCGTCGCCAGCGGCGAAACCACCCTCGACCAGCGTCGGAGCTTTGCCGCCAAGGCCTATGCCGCGACGGCCGAATATGACGCCATGATCGCGTCGTGGTTCGCCTTTGCCGATCAGGGGACGATGTTCCCCGCGTCGCTGTCGGTACCGTTCAAGCTCGGCCAGTCATTGCGCTATGGCGAGAACCCGCACCAGTCAGCGGCGCTCTATCTCCCGGCCTTTGCGCCCGCTGGCTCGCTGGCTGACCACAAGCAGGTGCAGGGCAAGGAGCTGAGCTACAACAACTTGGGCGATGCCGATGCCGCGCTCGAACTGGTCAGCGAATTCCGCGGCGGACCGCCGACCGTCGTCATCGTCAAGCACGCCAACCCCTGCGGCGTGGCGAGCGCCGACACGCTGGTCGAAGCCTATCGCGCGGCCTTTTCCTGCGACAGCGTGTCGGCCTTCGGCGGCATTGTCGCGCTCAACCGTCCGCTCGACGGCGCGACGGCAGCGGCAATCAGCGAGATCTTCACCGAAGTCGTCGCTGCTCCCGCCGCCGATGCCGATGCACTGGCAATCTTTGCCAAGAAGAAAAATCTCCGCCTCATCCTGACCGGCCCGCTGCCCGACCCGGCGCGCGGCGGCATGACGCTCAAGACCATTGCAGGCGGCGCGTTGCTCCAGTCGCGTGACAACGGACAATTGGGCGACCTCAAGACCGTCACCCAACGCGCGCCGACCGCGCAGGAACTCGCCGATGCACGCTTCGCATGGGTCGTCGCCAAGCACGTCAAATCGAACGCCATCGTCTATGCCAAGGACGGCGCGACGGCAGGCATCGGCGCGGGGCAGATGAACCGCCTCGAATCCGCACGCATTGCCGCGTGGAAGGCCAAGGACGCCGCTGAAAAAGCCGGTTGGGCAACGCCGCGCACGATCGGCTCGTCAGTCGCGTCGGACGCGTTCTTCCCCTTCGCCGACGGGCTGCTAGCGGCAGTCGAGGCCGGAGCTACCTGCGTCATCCAGCCGGGCGGTTCTATCCGCGACGACGAAGTCATTGCGGCGGCCGATGCGGCGGGGCTGGCGATGGTCTTTACCGGAATGCGGCACTTCCGGCACTGATTCAGCCGACGAACGCGCGCTCGATCACATAATGGCCGGGGTGCGAGTGCGCGCCCTCGATAAAGCCCATCGCTTCGAACCGCGCGGCAAAATCGCGGATCATCGCCATCGATCCGCACATCATGATGCGGTCGGTTTCGGGGGCGAACTGGGCCGGACCCTCCACCCCCTCGAATAATTTTCCTGATGCCATCACGTCGCCGATGCGGCCCTTGGTATGAAAATCGTCGCGGGTAACCGTCGGCACATAATGGAAGCGGTGCACCGCTGCCTCACCCACCAGCGGATCATCAGCGAGCCGCGCTTCCAGCACCTCGCGATAGGCCAGATCGACGACCTGCCGCACCGAATGCACCACCACCAGTTGCTCGAACCGGTCATAAATCTCCGGTTCGCGCGCCACGCTCATGAACGGCGCGAGGCCAGTGCCGGTGCACAGCATGAACAGGCGCTTCCCCGGCAACAGTGCGTCGGCGACCAGACTGCCGGTCGGCTTTTTGCCGAGCAGCACCTGGTCACCCGGCACGATTTTCTGCAGGCGTGCGGTCAGCGGGCCGTCGGCGACCTTGATCGACAGGAACTCGACTTCCTCGTCCCAGGTCGGCGATGCCATCGAATAGGCGCGCAGCAACGGTTTTTCGCCGTTCATCAGGCCCAGCATCACAAATTCGCCCGCGTTGAAGCGGAACGACGGTGGCCGCGTCAGGCGGAAGCTGAACATGTAATCGTCCCAATGATGCACCGAAGTCACGGTTGCACTGGTCAGATTGGCGGGGATAATCATGCACCTGATATGGGCGTGTGCATGGGGGAGCGCAATCAGACGGGGTCGGGTGCCGCGCGGGTAAACAACGCCCGGTCCTCCGGCTCGAAAGCAAAGCGCCAGATGATCCACAGATAGACCGCCAGCATCGCGGGGATGCCGATCAGGATTTCGCTCCATTCGGGCGTGCCGGTCGCAACCCCGCCGATGGCGGCAGCGACTGCGGCGGCGAGCACCATCGGCCAGCGGAAGATGTCAATCCGCGCGCCCAGTACCCGTGCCGCCAGCCACGCCTTGGCCACCGCACCAAAGCCGATCGAGATCGCCAACGCCGCCGCCGGGCCGATTGCGAGCCAGACTTCAGGCCACTCGTTCGCCTGTACTCGTGGCTGTGCCCACATAATGAAACCGAACGACAGCCCGATCTGCAAGGCCAAAGCCCCAAGCGAAATCGCCAGATTGCGGTAGCGCGCGACATAGACGAGCGCCGCTTCGCTGACGACGGCGAGTGCCGCCAGCACTTCGGCGAGCAGCAGCAGCGCGAGCACGCCATTGCCGCCGACGAACACGCCCGCTTTGCCAATCAGTCCCATGATCGCCGCCCCCGGAATGCCGAGCGCCAGCGCAATGCCGAGCTGCGCCGCGACGATCCAGAACCCCGCGCGACAAATCGCCGATGCGACCGCGCGCCGGTCACCGAGTTCGAGATTACGGGTAATGACCGGCCCCAGCACCGGATCGAAGCTGGTCTTGAGCTTTTGCGGCAGCGAAGCGAGCTGCTGCGCGACATAATAGATGCCGACTACAGCCGGACTGACGAACAGGCCCAAGATAGCGAGATCAACCCGGCGCGATCCCCATTCGACCGCATCGGCCGCCGCCAGCGGCAGGTTACGGCGGACGAGCTTACGGAGTGCCCAGCTGCTCGGCACCCATTTGCGCGGCCAGCCATAGCTTCGCACGAACGGCACCAGCGCCGCGCCGAACGCGCCAACCATCGACAGCGCATAGGACACGAGCAGCCCGTCCTTGAGCGACCAGAACGATAGCGCAGCGGCGGCAATACTCAGCGTCCACGGCTCGACCAGCGCGCGGGCGCGCACCGTCGCCGCCACATCAAAGCGATAGGCGAGCGCCGCCAGCATAATCTCGGTCGCGGCGATGATGAACACCAGCCCGCCCATCATCTGGTCCAGCCCCCGGATTTCGCTGTTCGGGAACATCGCCTGCGGGAACGCGACGAGCAGGGCTGTAAAAACCGCCGACGCCGCCAGCACGACGAGCATGGCGTCCCAGACGATATGCGATGCGTCGCGCTCCTCGCTCGTCAACTGAAAGGCAAGGCCACGTTTCAGGCCAAGCGTCGCCAGCTGCGCCGCAAATTCGATGACGATGACCGTGTAGGCGAGGCGACCCAGCGCCTCCGGCCCATAAATGCGCCCGGCAATGAACAAAAACGGGATGCGCGCGGCGAGGCGCAACAAAAAGCCGAAGACATTGGTCCGTCCGCCCTTCGCCAGTGCGGCGAGGTCGGTATTGGCAGTGTCGGTCTTGGCAGGGGTCAATGCGCCGCGCCCCAGCTTCTCCCTGTCCCGATCTCGACATCGAGCGGGACATCGAGCTTGACCAGCGGTGCGGCGGCATTGGCCATCACGTCACGGATCACCAATGTCGCGGCTTCGACATCACCTTCGGGCAATTCGAACACCAGTTCGTCGTGGACAGTCAGCAACATCCGCACCTCCGGCAATCCGGCAGCTACGAGTACGGGCGTCATCCGGACCATTGCGCGTTTGATGATGTCGGCGCTGGTCCCCTGAATCGGGGCGTTGATCGCGGCGCGTTCGGCCCCTTGCCGCTCGGTCTGGTTCGACGACTTGATGTTGGTGAAATGGACCTTCCGCCCGAAAAGGGTCTGGGTGAACCCCGTGTCGCGGACATGTTCCAGCGTTTCGGCAATATAGCGGTTGATTCCGGGAAAGCGTTCGAAATAGCGATCAATCATCGTCTGCGCCTCGGCGGGCGTCGTTCCCATCCGCTTGGCCAGCCCCCAGCTCGAAATGCCATAGAGGATCGAGAAATTGATCGTCTTGGCGCGGCCGCGGGTGTCGCGGTTCACTTCGCCGAACAATTCCTGCGCGGTCAACGAATGGATGTCCTCGCCCTTGGCAAAGGCGTCCTTGAGCGCCGGAACCTCGGCCATATGCGCGGCCAGCCGCAATTCGATCTGCGAATAATCGGCACTGAGCAGGACATTGCCATCCTCAGCGACAAATGCCTCGCGGATGCGGCGGCCGGTCTCGGTACGGACGGGAATGTTCTGCAAATTCGGATCGTTCGACGACAGCCGCCCGGTCTGCGCGCCGATCAGGCTATAGCTGGTGTGGACGCGGCCCGTCTCCGGGTTGATCTGCGCTTGCAGTGCATCGGTATAAGTCGATTTCAGCTTCGACACCTGCCGCCAGTCGAGCACCTTGCGCGCGACCTCGACCCCTTCGCCCGCCAGACGCTCCAGCTCGGTCACGTCGGTCGAATAGGCGCCGGTCTTGCCCTTGCGTCCGCCCTTCAACCCCATCCGGTCGAACAGCACCTGCCCGAGTTGCTGGGTTGAACCGACCTGGAACGGCCCGCCCGCCGCCGCGTGGATTTCGCCCTCCAGCCGAACCATCTCGCCCGCGAATTCGGCGGAAAGCTGGGCGAGCGCGGCACGGTCAACCTTGATTCCGTGCTGCTCCATCTGCGCGATCACCGGCACCAGCGGACGATCGACCCGCTCGTACACCGTCGTCACCGCATCGCGTGACAGGCGCGGTTTGAACCGGTGCCACAGGCGAAGCGTCACATCGGCGTCCTCACCGGCATAGCGTGTCGCATCGCGCAACGGCACTTGGCCGAACGTCAGCTGCGACTTGCCCTTACCGCAGACTTCGCTGAACGGAATCGGGGTATGGCCAAGGTGCAGTACCGCCAGCTCATCCATGCTGTGGTTGAACTGCTTGCCAGCATCGAGCGCGAAACTCATCACCAGCGTGTCGTCATAGGGCGCGACCGTCACCGCGTGCCGCGCCAATATCGTCATGTCGTATTTCGCATTATGCGCGACCTTCAGCACGCTGGGGTCGGCGAGCAGCGGACGCAGCCGGTCGAGCGCGGTGTCAAACGGAACTTGCGGCGGCACTTCCGACAGCAAGTCGGTGCCGCCATGTTTGAGCGGGACATAACAAGCGCGGTTCGGCGCCACGGCAAGCGAAAAGCCGATCAGCCGCGCCTGAGTCGCATCCAGCCCGTCGGTTTCGGTATCGAACGCAACCAATCCGGCAAGCGTCGCTTCGGCAATCCACGCCTCCAGCCGGTCGAGCGTGGTCACGCATTCATAGGCGTCGAGATCGAACGGCGCTTCGGGTTCGGCGAGCGCATCGGGCGCACTTGCCGACGCCGACGCAACAGATGCCGCTGGCGTCCCGCCCACCTTCGCCAAGAGCGAGCGAAACCCGTGATCCTCCAGAAACGCGCGCAGCGGTTCTTCGGGAATCCCCTTGAGCAACAGATCGTCGAGCGGTTCGGGCAGGTCGCAATCGTCCTTCAACCTGACCAGCTCACGGCTCAACCGCGCCATATCGGCATGTTCGATGAGGTTATCGCGCAGCTTGCCCGGCTTCATCGCGGAGGCCGCTGCCAGCACGGCGCTGAGGTCACCGTGTTCAACGATCAGTTTCGACGCGGTCTTTGGCCCGACGCCGGGCACACCGGGGACATTGTCGACGCTGTCGCCCATCAGCGCGAGTACGTCGCCCAGCCGTTCAGGTCCGACGCCGAATTTCTCGACGACGTAGTCAGGCCCGATCCGCCGGTTGTTCATCGTGTCGAGCAAGTCCACTCCCGGCTCGATCAGCTGCATCAAGTCCTTGTCCGAACTAACGATGGTGACGCTCCAACCCTTCGCCAGCGCCGCCTTGGCGTAACAGGCAATGATGTCGTCGGCCTCCAGCCCGATTGTTTCGATGCACGGAATCGAAAATGCCCGGGTCGCGTCGCGGATCATCGGGAATTGCGGGACCAGATCTTCGGGCGGCGGCGGCCGGTGCGCTTTGTACTTGTCGTACATGTCGTTGCGGAATGTCTTTGACGAGGCGTCGAGAATCACCGCCATATGCGTCGGGCCATCCTCGCGGTGGAGCGCCTCGGCCAGTTTCCATAGCATCGTCGTGTAGCCATAGACCGCACCAACGGGTTCCCCCCGGATGTTCGTCAACGGCGGCAGGCGATGATAGGCGCGGAAGATATAGCCCGAGCCATCGACGAGATAGAGGTGGTTGGCAGTCATTACCGGGCGGTTTAGCCAAGGGCGTGCAGCACGGCTAGTGCACGCGGCTCGTGGTTGCCCCGCATTGTATATTTCAGGCGGTCGGGACAGCCAGTCCCGTTGTTACTAGCGGCGATACCGGTTAGTATTACGAACATGACACAGAGCGCCGCAGACCCCGCCCGCGATGCCAAGCGTGCCGCGATCATCGCCATCGCGCGGGCTGCCTTTTTCGCGCACGGCTATGGCGCGACGTCGATGTCGTCGATTGCCGCCACCGTCGGCGGATCAAAGACGACATTGTGGTCGCATTTCCGCAGCAAGGAAGATCTGTTTGCCGCTGTCGTCGATGACATTGTCGAGCGTTACGGCACCGCGCTGTCCATCGACCTGCCGCCCGACGCGCCGGTTGCGCCGACGCTCGAACGCTTCGCCGCGGCCCTTATGGCGAACATCCTTTCTGCGCCGATCGTTGACCTTCACCGTCTGGTGACGGGTGAGGCGGCCCGCTTCCCCGAGTTGGCGACGGTGTTCTGGGTACGCGGTCCTAAACGCGGCCAAGCGCGTCTGGCCGCCTATTTCGCCAGTGCTATGGCCGACGGTCGCCTTCGCCCGGGCGATCCGATGCGCGCCGCGCTCCAGTTCGTCGCGCTGTGCCAGGCGGAGAGTTTCCAGCAAGTCCTGCTCGGCATGGGCCCGGCGCCCGATACCGAAACCATTGCCCGAAATGTGACGATGGCCGTCGACAGTTTCATGCGGATTTGGGAATCGCGCGCGCCGGAATGAACGCCGGTCGTGCATCAGCTGTGAGGACAATGCCCCCGGCTTGTCACGTCCCCGAACGAGGGTTAGCGACGGTCCCGGGAGAACGCGGTCGACAATGACCAGAAACCGACACGTCATTACCGCGTATCTTGGCGTTTCTGTACTGCTGGTGGCACCCGCGTGCAGCCGCGATCCGCAAAGCATCGCCGCGCTCCCGACTACCGCCGCTGCGCTGTCTGACACTATTCGCTGTGACCGGGGCCTGACCCGAATTGCCGTAGTGGGCGGCAAGGAGGACGGGTTTACCTCGGCGGACGACGAACCCGCGCGCATCCGGCCCGCACGCTTGCCCAATGATTTCCTCGATTCCGTCGCCAATGCCCCGTCGGGTCCGATCCAGCTGCGCGATTATGACGAGGTCGGGCAGGACCGGGTATTGATCGACCATTTCGAGGTGCCGCGCGACATCGTGTCGGGCGCGGTCGTGGTGCGGCTCCGCACGACCGGCGGGTCGGCGAACGACGGGCTGCGGCTCGGCAATATGAATGAGCGCGATTTTGCCGCCGGCTTCGGCAAGGCAGAGTCCTTCACCCACAAGTTCGACAAGATCGCGGCGAACCCCGACGCGGGCACGACCGGCGAGATCGTCTCGGTGCCGTTCGACGCACTCACGCCCAACCCGCGTGCCGATTTCAAGGGCAATTTCATCGACTTCCTCAACCGTGCCGACCGGCCCGACGCCATCGATTTCGAGGTCGACGATGACACCGCCGTCGATGTCGCGATCCTCGTCGTGTGCCAGCGCCCGCAGGTCGCGCGCGGGACGACCTTCACCGAATTCCGCAGCAAGATCGCCACGCCTGACGTGTCGTTCCTGTCGTGCTTCCTCGACAAGACCCAGGCACCCTGCAACCCATTCGAGGGCGACCGGCTGTGCACCGCGCCGCTGCCAATGGCGTGCTACAAACCCGGCAAGCGCACGCCGGGCGGGCTGGAGAAGGCGGGGCTAGGGCAAGGCTATAGCCCCGGTGGCGAAGTCCGCGCGACGCCCCCCGTTGCCGCCAGCAGTTTCGCGACGCGCGGCGATGCCGACCGGTTTTGCACCGGCCAGTTCGGCGCGGGCTGGCGCATCCTCGAATATCATGACGGCGCGGGCGGGGCGATTGCGACCTATAGCGACGTCGCGCCGAAGTCGCGGCTGTGGGTCGACGTCAGCGACCAGCAATACGCCAATTGCTGGGACCGGACGAAAGAGCGGTGAGCGACACACTGCCCGTCATCCGCGTTGCCATCCTTGAGGACGACACACCGGCGCGCAAATTCTACACACGGATGTTCGAGCAAGCCATGGGGTTCGAGCTGGTCTTCGCCGCCGCCGATGTCGCGAGCGCGCACGCCGCGCTGCCCGGCGCACAGGTCGATGTCGCGCTCGTCGATATCCGCCTGCCCGACGGTAATGGCCTCGAATTCATTGCGCCGTTCATGGCGGAAACCGGCGGCAAGGCATTGATCCTGACCGTCCTTGGTGACCGTGCCAGCGTAATGCTCGCGTTCGAATTCGGGGCGAGCGGCTATCTGCTCAAGGACACCCCGCCCGAACCAATCCTCCGCGACATCCGCGCGCTCGTCCACGGCGGCTGCCCGATCAGCCCGCAGGCCGCAGCTCACCTGCTCAGCCTCGTCGCACCCGCTAAAGCCGCTGCATCCGACCAGCCCGACAATATCCTGACCCCGCGCGAATGCGACGTGCTGACCATGTTCGCCAAAGGGCTATCGTATCAGGACGCCGCCGCCGCACTTGACCTGTCGGTCCACACCATCGGCGACCATGTGAAGCGCATCTACCGCAAGATGCAGGTGCGGTCGCGGAGTGAGGCCGTGTTCGAGGCGGTGCAGAACGGGTGGCTGGACGGGTAGGGGACAAAAACCTCCTCCCCCCTTGTGGGGGAGGCCGGGTGGG
>JANNCK010000034.1:0-46934 GCA_031386545.1 Sphingomonadales bacterium | reverse complement strand
CGCGCTTCCGTTGCGCCTGTCGGGCACCGACGAGCGCGAGATTGCCGCACCGGTCGAGGAAATGCTGGCGTGGGTGGGCTTGTCCGACCGGGCGACGGCGCGGCCCGCAACGCTGTCGGGTGGCGAGCAGCAGCGTGTGGCAATTGCTCGCGCGGTAATCGCCCGTCCCGATATGCTCGTCGCTGACGAGCCGACCGGCAATGTCGATCCCGATATGGCGCTGCGCCTGTTGCACCTGTTCGACGGACTCAACCGGCTTGGCACGACGATTGTTGTCGCGACGCACGATCTCCACCTGATCGGACGCATCCCGTCGGCGCGGATGATGCGGCTCGACAAGGGGCGCTTGTCCGATCCGACCGGCAGCTTGCGCTACCCGCCGCAATCTTCGGATACGCCGGGCGGACGGGGTCTATGACGACTGCTGCCGATGGCGCGCCTCGCCGTGTCCTGCCCGAGGGACGCTTTGCCGGGCCAATGCCCTGGGTCATCGCGATCATGATGTTTCTTGCGGTTCTGGCCGCGGCGGCGGCGCTGGCGATCTCTCATGCGGCAGGCGCGATGCAGGGGGCGATTGCGGGTCGGATCACAGTCCAGCTGGTCGAGGCCAACCCTGATTTGCGTGCGCGCCAGCGCGTTGCCATCGCCACCGAGCTGCGGCGGCAGTCGAACGTCACCGAAGTGACGGAGATTGGCGATGCCGAGGTCCGTGAGTTGCTGACCCCGTGGCTGGGCAGTGACGGCCTTGACAGTGAATTGCCGGTACCCGCGTTAATCGACGCCAGCCTCACCGATACTTCGCCTGCGGCGGTTGCCGACATCGAACGCACGGTGAAGGCACTGGCAGCCGGGGCACGGGTGGATCGGCATTCGGACTGGCTGGGCCCCATTGGCGGACTGCTCGACACCTTGCGCTGGCTGGCCGTGACATTGGTCGTGTTGACAGCCGCGGCAACAGCGGCGGCGGTAATTCTCGGCGCGCGCGCGGCGCTGGACCAGCACCGCGCGACGATCGACGTCATGCACCTTATGGGGGCAACCGACCGCCAGATTTCGCGCCTGTTTGAACGGCGGGTGGCGCAGGACGCCATTTCGGGTTCGGCGCTGGGCTTTGTCGTTGCCATTCTGGCGCTGGTTGTGATCGGCTGGCGGGTGAGTGCGGTCGAATCGGCGCTGGTCAGCGGCAGCACGCTTGGCTGGCTCGATTGGGTGTTGATCGCGATCCTGCCGCTCGCCGGCGTCGCGCTTGCCATTGCGGCGGCACGGCTCACGGTGCTGCGTTCGCTGGCGCGCATCCTGTGATCCGCTTCGTCACCCGCCTTGCGGCGCTCGCCCTTCTCGCGTGGATGCTCGGTTTTGTGGCTTTCGTGGTGTTTTTGCCGCGCGCCGCCGACCCCGTGATCAAAACCGACGTAATCGTCGTGCCAACCGGCGGTGCCGGACGGACAGTGCGCGGGGCCACCATCCTCAAATCGGGCCTGAAAACGGGCGGTGCCGGGCGGATGTTCATCAGTGGGGTCGCGGTCACGACGCGCGGGCGCGATATTGCTTCGGAAAACCACCTCGACCCGCGCCTGTTTGCTTGCTGCGTCGATCTTGGCCGCGAAGCGAGTGACACCCGCTCCAATGCCGAGGAAACTGCCGCGTGGCTAAAGTCGCGCAAGGCCAAAAGCGTTCGGCTGGTGACGACAGACTGGCATATGCCGCGGGCGCGGTTCGAGCTGGATCAGGTCGTCGGGGCCGATATCCGCATCATCGACGATGCGGTCGACAGCCGGGCCGATTTCAGCGTGCTCATGCGCGAATATAACAAATATCTGTTGCGGCGCGTTGCCGTGGTGGCGGGCCTATGAGCTTGCTCCGCTCGCTGCTCTACACGCTGGTCTTCTACCTTGGCAGCGTCCCCTATGTCGTGGCCTCGTTTCTGGCGATCCCCTTTGGTCAGCCGATGATCCTTGCCCCGCCGCGGGCGTGGGCGTGGTATCATTACTGGTGCATGCGCTGGGTGCTCGGCATCCGGATCGTTGTGGAGGGCGACTTGCCGCAAACCGGCGCGATTGTTGCGTTCAAGCATGAAGCGATGCTGGAGACGACCGAAGTGCTGCGGCTGTTTGACCGCCCGGCGGTGGTGTTCAAGGCGGAACTGATCAAGATTCCGCTCTGGGGTGCCGCGGCGCTCGCCCACGGCGTTATCCCGGTTGCACGCGAAACCGGTGCGACGGCTTTGCGGCGGATGCTGAAAGCAGGGCGCGATGCGGTAGCGGCGGGTCGTCCGGTCATTATCTTTCCCGAAGGAACTCGCGTCCCGCACGGCGAGCATGCCCCGCTGCGCCCCGGTGTTGCCGGACTTTACAAGGCGCTGGGGCTACCGGTCGTGCCGGTTGCGCTCGACAGCGGACGGGTCTGGCCACGGCGTGGCTTCATAAAACGGGCGGGTCTCGTCACCTTCCGTGTCGGTGAAATCATTCCGACCGGGCTGCCGCGTGACGAGGTGGAGGCGCGTATCCACGCCGGGATTAACGCCCTGAATCCGTAGCGCCGTTAAGCCATAAATTCTTAGTGATCGGCACGTCCGAAATCGGGGCGGGCATCATCCTGTCCCTGCTCGATGATCGACCGGCGCACGGCGCGGGTGCGGGTGAACAGCTCGAACAGGGCGTCACCATCGCCCCAGCGGATCGCGCGTTGCAACGCGGTCAGGTCTTCGCTGAACCGCTGCAGCATTTCGAGTACGGCATCCTTGTTGGTCAGGAATACGTCGCGCCACATCACCGGGTCGGACGCGGCAATGCGGGTGAAATCGCGGAAACCCCCTGCCGAATATTTGATGACTTCGGACTGGGTGACGCTTTCGAGGTCAGACGCGGTGCCGACAATGGTATAGGCGATCAGATGCGGCAAATGGCTGGTGATGGCGAGGACAAGGTCGTGGTGCGCGGGGTCCATGATCTCGACGTTCGAGCCGAGCCGCTCCCAGAATGTCGTTACGCGCGCTACCGCGGCCTCGGGCGCAGCTGGTGCCGGGGTCAGTATGCACCAGCGTTGATGGAACAGCGCGGCAAAGCCCGCCTCCGGACCGCTGCGCTCAGTGCCCGCTACAGGATGTGCGGGCACGATGACGTTGTTGGGCAGCGCGGCGGCCAGCGCCTCGGCAACGCCTGCCTTTGATGAACCGACATCGCTGATCAGCGCATCGCGCGGGACGTCGGCAGCCAGCAGTGCCGCGACCTCGCCCATTGCGCCGACCGGCACGCACAGGATCACCAGATCCGCATCGGTCACGGCAGCCCCCGCCGTGTCGGTGACATCGTCGCATAGTTTCAGGGCGCGGACGGCGTCGCGAACGCCGGCACTGGCGTCATGGCCGGTCAGGCGCACCGTTGGCATGGTTTCGCGCACCGCCCGTGCAATCGACGATCCGATGAGGCCAAGACCGATGATTGAGACGCGTTCAAAGGGCAGCATCCGGGCGCGCTAGCCGGATGATGCTTGCGCTGTCCAGTCAGGCCCCTTAGCCGCGCCACTATGAACGATCGTTTCGGCCTCAACCGTCGCGTGACATTGCCCGGGCCGCTCGCGCTCGACGGTGGCGGCACGCTTGCGCCGGTCGAAATCGGGTATGAGACCTATGGCACGCTGAATGCCGATGCCTCGAATGCGATTCTCGTCTGCCACGCGCTGACCGGGGACCAGCATGTTGCGAGTGTCCATCCGATCACCGGCAAGCCCGGCTGGTGGGCGCGGATGGTCGGTCCGGGCAAGCCGCTCGACACCGACCGATTCTGTATTATCGCGGCGAACGCTATCGGCGGCTGCATGGGGTCGTCGGGGCCACAGACTGTTGCACCTGACGGCGCTCCCTATGCGATGCGTTTCCCCGTCATCACCGTGAGCGATATGGCGCGCAGCCAGACGATGTTGATAGACCACCTTGGTATTGCGCGACTTCATGCCGTCGTTGGCGGGTCGATGGGGGGGATGCAGGCGCTCAGCTGGGCGGCGCATTTTCCTGACCGCGTCGCGGCGGCGCTCATCATCGCATCGACGGCAAAGCATAGCGCGCAGAACATTGCCTTCCACGAGGTCGGGCGACAGGCGATCATGGCCGACCCAAATTGGCGGGGCGGCGATTATTATGCCGACGGGGTTACACCGTCTGCGGGCCTCGCGGTCGCGCGGATGGCGGCGCACATCACCTATCTGTCCGAAACCGGCCTCACCGAAAAATTCGGGCGGCGCCTACAGGAGCGCGACGCGAAAACATTCGGTTTCGACGCTGATTTTCAGGTGGAAAGCTATCTTCGCCATCAGGGGATCAGCTTCACTGACCGGTTCGATGCCAATTCCTACCTCTATATCACCCGTGCCATCGACTATTTCGACTTGGCCGAGGAATTCGGCGGGCGGCTGGCGAATGCTTTCAAAGACACGAAGACGCGCTTCGCCGTCGTCAGTTTCGACACCGACTGGCTTTATCCGACCGCCGAATCAAAATCGATCGCGCACGCGCTGAACGCGGCGGGTGCGCCGGTAAGCTTCGTCGAACTGTCGAGTCCCTATGGTCATGATGCGTTTTTCCTCAATGTCCCTGCGCTTGACCGTGTCGTGTCGGGCTTTTTGTGTGCGGACTGTTGATGGTGCTGCGCCCCGACCTCGCGATCATCGCTGACAATGTGCGCGCGGGTAGCCGTGTGCTCGACATCGGTTGCGGTGACGGTGCGCTGATGGCCGAACTGCGTGACCGCAAATCGGTCGATGCGCGCGGGATCGAGATCGATGGGCACGACGTCACGGCGGCACTTGAACGCGGGTTATCCGTGATTCAGGGTGACGCCGACACGGATCTCGCCGACTATCCCGATGCCAGTTTCGACTATGCGATTCTCAGCCAGACATTGCAGACAACGCGCCGCCCCGATCTCGTTGTCGACCAGTTGCTCCGCATCGGCGAACGCGCCTTCGTCTCGTTTCCGAATTTCGCGCAGTGGCGGATCAGGCTGGCATTGATGTTTGGCGGGCGGATGCCGGTGACCAAACAGCTCCCGTCGCGCTGGTACGACACGCCCAACATCCACCATGTCACCATCGACGATTTTCGCGGGTTCCTCACCGAGCGTGGCGTGCAGATCGAGAACCAATGGTTCCTGCGCGATGACCGCGCGATCTCCAGTTCAGCGGCTAATATCTTCGCCGAACACGCCGTTTTTTTACTGAGCCGCCGCTAGGCGCGCACGCCGCCGGCAATCAGCCGGTTGGCGGCTTCGGCGACGTCCTCTGGCGACAGGTCGCCTGACCAGACGCCGTACCGCAGGCCCAGAAACACATTCATGCCCATGATCGCCCAGGCTTCGACCTCGCCGATACCATCGCGTAGCTCGCCGCGCGCAGCTCCCTGTGCCAGGCGCGCACCGATACGCGCGGCTGCCCCTTCGTAATGCGCGCGATAGCTGGCGGGGTCGACGAATTCGGATTCGTCGATGATCCGGTAGAGTTCCTGATGCTCGCGGGCAAAGCCAATGAACGAGGCGAGGACCGCACGTTCGCCGTCAAGGACGGTTGCCGAGCCTTGGCTGGCGGCAGCGCCGACAATGCCGACTTGGGCGCTCATGTCACGGACCAGTGCGCGGAACAGTTCGTCCTTAGACGAAAAATAGGTGTAAAAACTGCCCAGTGCGACGCCGGCGCGTGACGTGATCCCGACGATCGAGGTCTCATGAAACCCGCGGGCACCGAATTCGGCGGCGGCGGCATCGAGGATCGCCCGCAATGTTCGTCGCCCCCGCTCGGTACGCGGAGCTTTATCGCCCTCGACTGTTGCTCCGACTGTTGCCGCCGCGCCACGCTCGCCCATCAATCCAACCCCCAGCCCCATATCTGTTCATTCCGTAGTTGAAACATGGTTCAACTTTCATTATTCCTCATATTCAACGAGCGCAAGACGTCCTGCGCCAGACTTTGGGGAGAGCTTAGATGGCAAACCGGTTCCGCACGGCATTATTTTCGGGTGTCGCCCTTTTCGGTGTCGCTGCCGCGCCCGCCGTCGCGCAACAGCCCGCCACCAGCAGCGTCAATAGCGGGGAGGGTGACATTGTTGTCACCGCACGCCGCCGCGAAGAAAGCCTGATCGACGTGCCAATCGCCATTTCGGCGATCTCGGGTGACCAGCTTGCGCGCACCGGTGCGATCGACATTACCGACATCGCCAACTCAGTTCCCAACGTCACGCTTGAGGTGTCACGCGGGACCAATTCGACCCTGACGGCGTTCATTCGCGGCGTCGGCCAGCAGGACCCGGTTGCCGGGTTCGAGGCGGGCGTCGGGCTCTATCTCGACGATGTCTATCTCAACCGGCCGCAGGCGGCCGTGCTCGACATTTATGATGTGGAGCGCATCGAAGTGCTGCGCGGGCCGCAGGGCACATTATACGGGCGCAACACCATCGGTGGCGCGGTGAAATATGTCACGCGCCGCCTGCCCAACAAAGCTGCCCTCAGCGCGCGCGCAACCTATGGCAGCTATAACCAGGCCGATGGCGTCGTGACGGCAAGCATTCCAGTCGGCGACGGCACGCTGCGCTTCGGCGGCTCGCTTGCGCGGCTCAGCCGGGGCGGGTTCGGTACCAATCTTACCACCGGACAGCCGAATTATAACAAGAACATTTATGCGGGCCGCCTGTCGGCAGAGGTTCACGCGACCAATGCGTTTTTCCGCCTGTCCGCTGACTATACGCGCGACAAAAGCACTGCCCGGGGGGGGGCGCGCCTGATCCCCAGCCTATTCACCGGCGCCCCTGTGCTGGCGAACGTCTATGACAGCCGCGGCGCACTTGCCGATCCGCGCCAGGACGTCGAAGCTTACGGCATCTCGTTATTTGGTGAGATCAAGCCCACTGACATTCTGACAGTCCGCAGCATCACCGCCTATCGCAAGGATGATTCGGCGACGCCCATCGATTTCGATGCGCTGCCAGCCGTCGACGTCGATGTTCCTGCCTTCTACAACAATGAACAGGTGTCGCAGGAGCTGCAGCTGCTGATCGATACCGGCCGGTTCAACGGCCTGATCGGCGCCTATTATCTGAAAGCCAAGTCGCGCACCGTGTTCGACGTGCGGCTGCCCAACACTGTAACCGCGCTGACTTTCGGCAATGTCGATACCGATACCGGCGCGATCTTTGGTGATTTCACCTATGATGTGACCGATATGTTGAGTCTGTCAGTTGGCGGGCGCTACACATGGGATCGCCGCACCTCGCAGATTCAGCGCAATGTATTTCTCGGCTCGTCACCATTCTTTGGCGGAACCACGGCCCCCATTGTGCGGCAGACCGATTTCCGCGGATCGGCGGATTTCAAACAATTCACGCCGCGCGCTTCGGTTACGTTCAAACCATCGCGCGACCACACCCTGTACGCGAGCTATGCACAGGGGTTCAAAGGCGGCGGCTTCGATCCGCGTGGCGTGGGCACGGCAGCGCCAGACTTTAACGGCAATGGCGTGAACGGCGCGGGCGGTGATCAGGCCGACATCTACCGTTTCCTGTCGTTCGCCCCCGAAAAAGTCACCAGCTACGAAGTCGGCTACAAGGCGTCGCTGTTTGACCGTGCCCTGACCGTGGCGGTGGCGGCATTCCATGCCGAATATACCGATGTACAGGTGCCCGGATCAGTCGGGCAGGTCGTCAATGGTATCCAGACCTTCGTCGGGATCACCACCAATGCCGGCAAGGCGCGCATTAACGGCATCGAATTCGAGGGCAATCTGGTCGCCCGCGATGCCTTGCGCGGCGGTGACAAGCTCGGGCTGGCATGGTCGATTGGCTATGTCGATGCCAAATACACACGGTTCATTGATGCACGCGGCATCGATGTGGCCAGCCGCCGGTCGTTCCAGAACACACCCAACTGGTCGATCAGCGGGACACTGAGCTATGCGACGCCGGTCGGTGGCGGGATGCTAAACGCCTCGACGACGCTCGCGTATAAGGGCGATTCGCAACAGTTCGAGCTGCGGACCCCGGGCCTCGACCAGCCGCGCTATGCCTTGCTTGATGCCAGCCTTGTGTGGACGTCGGAGGGAGACCGATTCTCGCTCGGCATTCATGGCCGCAACCTGACCAACCGCCGTTATATTGTTGCCGGGTATAACTTCCTCAGCCAGAATCCCGACACCGGCGAATTCAACCGCTCGGGGACTGGTGCGCTCATCCCGACGCTTGGTCGCGAGGGAATCCTGACCGCCTATTACGGCAACCCGCGTCAGGTTTTTGCGACCGCCGGGATCAAGTTCTGACGGTGATATCCATACGGAATGACCGCGACGTGCCGGGGGCAATGTTGGTGACCCCCGGCTTGTCGCGGAATTCACCGGCATAACCCTGGGGGTCGGCGTGTCCGGCCCACGGCTCGACGCATACGAACGCCGCGCCGGGTTTGGTCCAGATGCCGAGGTGTGGGGTGTCCGGAAAGGCGATGTCGAGCCTTTCACCATCGGCCTCACCATAGGTGAGGCCGTGGCTGTTCAAGTCGGTCCACACTAAAGCATCGTCAGCGAACAGATCATCGGCAAGGGTAAAGCGGTTGCCGGTGACCGGCGTGTCCTTTGGCAACGGATCAATCAACCCCTCGGGTGTAACCCGCCGCAACGGTGCAGGCTCGTCGCGCGCGAAAATGATTTCGTGCGCCGCGCGATCGGCACCGGGCAAAGGCCATGCAAAGGCGGGATGATAGCCAAAGCTCGCGGGCAGGGGTACGTCGTCCGGATTGCGGACAATGGCCGTCATGGTCAGCGTTAGCCCGGTCAACGCGAACTGCGCGTCGAGCTCGAATGCGAACGGATAAATCGCGCGGGTCGCGGCGCTGTCGGTCAGGCGAAATGTTACCGAACTGGCGTCATGATCGATGACGTCAAAGCGCGAGCGCCGCGCAAATCCGTGCTTTTCGAGGGCATAGTCGCGGCCATCGACACATAGAGTGTCGCCGTGTAGCCGTCCGATAATCGGAAACAACAGCGGTGCCCGACCCGTCCAGAACGCGGGATCTCCCGACGACATATACTCCCGCCCCTGCGCATCGGTGAGTGACTGCAGCTCGGCCCCCGTCGGGTCGATGCGCGCGGTCAGCGTCGCCGAAGCAATTTCAATCATCGCGCCTGTACTTTAGTCCATGCATCGGCGACCGCCGAGATACTGACATCGGCATCGGTCATCGTTGTCGCAATCGACGAAACCGAGGCGCGCATCACCCATTGTCCGCGCCATTGCGCCGCACCGAAGAATGCGACGGCATCACGCTGGATTTGATCGACGGTCGCCAGCGTCAGCGCATCGTCGTCGCCGAAGCGGACCATGAACTGGTTGAGCGTCACTGGCACGACGCTGGTGACACCGGGGATTTTGGCCAGTTGTTCGGCCATGTATGCGGCAACCGCACAATTGCGCTCAACCATCTCGGCGATGCCCGCGCGGCCCAGCGCCTTGATCATTGCCCAAGTCGCAAAGCCCCGCGCCCGGCGCGACAATTCGGGGACATAGGCCGAGGGATCACGGTCGGACCCCTCAGCGGGCGGCAAATAGCTCGCCGAAATCGCCATCGCGCGGCGGTGTGCCTCTGCGTAACGGACGATGGCGAAACCGCAATCATACGGCGTCTGCAACCATTTATGCCCGTCGGTTGCCCATGAATCGGCCAGCTCGACCCCGGCAGTCAGGTGGCATCGCGCGGGAGCGGCCTGTGCCCACAGCCCGAACGCGCCATCAACATGGCACCAAACGCCCTTGGCCTGCGCCATCGGCACGATCTGCGCAAACGGGTCGCAGCCGCCGGTGTTGATCTGTCCGGCTTGGAGCACAGCAATGGCGGGGCCATCGACCTCGGCAAGGGCCGCTGCGAAAGCCGCGGGCAAAATCTGCCCCAGCCTGTCACAGGTAATTGTTTTGACGCGCTGTGACCCCAAACCCAGATACTTCAGCCCCGAAAACACGGTGGCATGGGCATCCGCCCCGATCAGCACGGTGACCGGCGGCGCGCCGAACAGTCCATCGGCTTCGACATCCCAGCCAACCCGGCGCAGCACCTCACTGCGCGCGGCGGCTAGGCAGACGAAATTGGCCACGGTCGCACCGGTGACGAGGCCGACCGAAGCTTGTGAAGGCAAACCGAGCAGGTTGAGAACCCATCCTGCCGCGACTTCCTCGACGGCAGACGCCGCCGGGGCCGCGGTCAGATTCGCAGCATTCTGTCCCCACGCCGAAGCCAGCCAGTCGGCCGCAACCCCCGCCGGATGCGAATTGCCGATCACCCAGCCGAAAAAGCGTGGCCCCGTCTGCGCGCGGATGCCCGGTGTTGCCCCCTCGATCAGTTCTTCGATCAGCGCATCCACGTCCGCGGCGGTTTCAGGCAGCGGCGCCGCAAAGGTATTGCGGATCGTACGATAGTCAGCAACCGGCGTGTGCACCGCAGTTGCGGTGTCCGCGCGATAGGCGATGCTCGCCGCCGCTGCGCGTTCGAGCGCCCTTCTTGTCGATTCATCCACGCAGGACTGCCCCCAGTTTCACCGCTGCAGTGACAATTTTCGTCGCAACCGCAGACAGCTCGTCTTCGGTGAAGCTCTTGTCCGCCGGTTGCAGTGTGACCTCGACCGCGAGCGACTTCTGTCCTTCTGGTACACCTGTGCCGGTGAACATGTCGAACAGCCGTGCGTCGGTGATGACCGCCTTATCGGCACCCTTAATCACGCGGACCAGAGTTTCGCTGGCCAGATCGACCGGCACAAGAAAGGCAAAGTCGCGGCGCACGACTTGCAGCGTCGGCGGCGTGTAGGCCGCGCGCATGAACCCGCTGCCACGTTTCGCAGGAACTGCATCGAGATAGACCTCGCACGCGGCAATCGCGCCGCTCAGGTCGAACGCCTTGGCGGTGGCGGGGTGGAGCATCCCGAAGCTGGCGAGGACCGTCTTTGGCCCCAGCCGCAAGGTGCCCGACTGACCGGGATGGTAATGCGCGCCCGTTCCATCGCTTTGTGGCCCCATCACCTGCAGATTCTCGACCGGTGCCCCTGCTGCTTCGAGCAACGCCAGCGCTTCGGCTTTGGCATCGAACGCATCAAAGGCTTGTGCCTTTCCGCTCGCCCAGCCGCGCGCCGTGCGCTCGCCAGCGAGAACCACACCGGCAGTCAGATGCTCGCTGTCGGCCAGATAGCGTCGCCCGATCTCGAACAGCCGCACACTGTCGGCGCTGCGGTCGAGGTTGCGCTGCGCCGCCGACAACAGGCCGGGGAGCAGCGAGGGCCGCATGACCTTCAGCTCTTCTGAAATGGGATTTGCCAGTGCCCAGTCGCCGCCACCGAAAGCAGCGGCTTCGGCTTCGCTGACAAAGCTCCAGGTGATAGCCTCGTTCAGACCGCGCGCGGCGGCGGTGCGACGGACACGACGTTCGACCTTCTGCACCGGGGTGGCGGTCGGGCGCGCTACACCATCCGTGCGCGGCAGCGGTGTCGAGACAATATTGTCGAGACCGATAATCCGCACGACTTCCTCGACCAGATCCGCAGGCCCATCAACGTCACGCCGCCAGCTCGGGATGGTGACGACCCAATCCGCCGCAACCGCAAAGCCGAGGCTTTCGAGAATTGCCCGCTGCCGGTCGGGCAGGACGTCGATCCCGCCCAGCCGTGCACACAGCATCGGGTCGTATGCCAGTGTCCGTGCATCGGGCGGCGGCGTCCCCGCCCGCACGATCTCCGACGCCACACCGCCGCAATGTTCGACGGTCAGCCCGGTCAGGATCGCGACCGCATCGTCGAGGAACGCCGGGTCGACGCCGCGCTCGAACCGTGTGCGGGCGTCGCTGGTCAGGCTCAGCGTCTGGCCGGTCTTGGCAATCCGTTCGGGCGTGAAATAGGCGACTTCGAGCAACACGTCGGTCGTGTCGTCGGCAATCCCCGAATGCTCGCCGCCCATGATGCCCGCGATGTCATGGACTTCATTCGCGTCCGCAATCACTGTCATCTCGGGGGTCAGGGCGAAGCTCTTGCCGTTGAGCACTGTCACCATCTCGCCGTCGGTGGCGCGGCGCGCCACGATAGGCCCGGTGAGTTTGGCCATATCATAGACATGGCTCGGCCGCCCGAGGTCGAGCATCACATAATTGGTTATATCGACCAGCGCCGAGATCGAGCGTTGCCCGACCGCCTTCAGGCGGCGCACCATCCAGTCGGGCGCGGTGCCATTGGTAACGCCGCTGATCGTGCGGCCGTAAAAGGCCGGACAACCGTCGGGATCGTCGGTGCGGATTTCGATGCGGCTTGGTCCACTGCCTGCAATCACCGGCACGACGAGCGGCTTGAGCGTCCCCAGTCCCGCCGCTGCCAAGTCGCGCGCGATGCCGCGCACGCCCATGCAATCCTGCCGGTTGGGGGTGACTGCCACGTCGAATACCGGATCGTCGATGCCCGCATAGCCCGCGAACGACGCACCGACCGGTGCGTCCGACGGCAGTTCGATAATCCCGTCATGTTCGTCGCCGAGTTCCAGCTCTCGCACCGAACACATCATGCCGTTCGATTCGACGCCGCGGATCGCCGCGACTTTCAGCACCATCCCGTTCGACGGCACGACCGCACCGGGAGCCCCGAATACGCCGACCAGGCCCGCGCGCGCATTGGGTGCGCCGCAGACCACCTGCAAAGGCCCGTCGCCTGCATCGACGGACAGCACTTGCAGCTTGTCCGCCTGTGGATGCGGTGCGGCGGTCAGGATACGCGCAATGCGGAAGGCGGACAGTTTTTCTGCAGGATTCTCGATCCCTTCGACCTCAAGGCCGATGGCGTTGAGCGTATTAGCGACTTCGGCGACAGTCGATGTGGTTTCCAGATGCTCCTTGAGCCAGCCGTGCGTGAACTTCATGCCCCCACTCCCCCGCTCAGCGTGGGCACGTCGAGCGCGCCGAACCCGTAATGTTTCAGCCAGCGGTTATCGCCGTCGAAGAAGGCGCGAAGGTCGTCCATGCCGTATTTGAGCATTGCCAGCCGGTCGACGCCGACACCGAACGCGAAGCCGCTATATTCGTCGGGGTCGATCCCGCACGCGCGCAACACACGCGGGTGAACCATGCCGCTGCCCAACAATTCCATCCAGCCGCCGGTTCCGCCCAGCACGCGTTTGCCCTTTTCAATGCTGAACCCGACATCGACCTCGACCGAGGGTTCGGTGAACGGGAAATAGCTTGGGCGCAGGCGCAGGACGATGTCGTCGCGCTCGAAAAATGCCTTCAGGAACGTCTCAAGGGTCCATTTGAGGTGGCCGAGGTGAATACCCTTGTCGATGACCAGCCCCTCGATCTGGTGGAACATCGGCGTGTGTGTGGCGTCGCTGTCCGACCGGTACACCCGCCCCGGAGCGATGATGCGGATTGGTGGTTTTTGTGACGTCATGGTGCGGATTTGAACGGGGCTGGTGTGGGTGCGGAGCAACATGCGCCCGCCGTCTTCGGCCCGGTGATTGTCGCCCATGTAGAATGTATCGTGCATAGCACGCGCCGGATGTGTTGCAGGGATGTTGAGCTTATCGAAGTTATTGCTCTCGTCCTCGATCTCGGGCCCGGTCGCGACGGCAAAGCCCATGTCGGCGAAGATCTCGGCCAGTTCGTCCATCACCTGCGAAACCGGATGCACCGATCCGCGCGGGGTCGCGGGGGCAGGCAGGCTTAAGTCGAGACGTTCGGTGGCAAGACGCGCGCCGAGCGCCGCGCTTTCGAGCGCCGCCTTGCGTGCTGCAATCGCGTCGGTCGCGGCAACCCGCAGTCCGTTGATACGCGGCCCCTCGGCCTGCCGCTGATCGGGCGTCATGCCCCCCAGCGTTTTCAACAGCGCGCTGATTGCCCCGCTCTTGCCGAGCAGTGCAATCCGCACCGCCTCCAGCGCGTCGAGGTTGGCGGCGGCCGCGATCTGGCCCAGAATTTCGTCTTCGGTCATAGCCCCAGCCCCATAAGCAAAAGGGCGCGAGCGGCAACCCGCTCACGCCCCATTGCGCATCCGTTACGATGAACGCGTTATGCTGCCACAGGAACCGGGGCTGGCAACGCGTCCTTCGCCTGCGCGATGATGGTGCTAAACACCACAGCTTCGTGCATTGCCATATCGGCCAAGACCTTGCGGTCGAGTTCGACACCGGCGAGTTTCAGCCCGTGCATGAATTGCCCGTATGTCAGGCCCTCCAACCGCACGGCGGCGTTGATGCGCTGGATCCAGAGCGCACGGAAATTGCGCTTCTTCACCTTGCGGTCGCGATAGGCGTATTGACCCGCCTTTTCGACCGCCTGCTTGGCGATACGGATCGTGTTCTTGCGGCGGCCGTAGTAACCCTTGGCGAGCTCAAGAACTCTTTTATGCTTCGCGTGCGTTGTTACGCCGCGTTTGACGCGTGCCATCTACCGGGCTCCTTATGACAAGCCGTACGGTGCCCAAGCCTTGACGGTGGCCGTATCGGCCTTCGACAACAGCTTGGTCCCGCGGTTCTGGCGGATGTACTTGGCATTGTGGCTGATCAGGCGGTGGCGCTTGCCAGCGACGCCGTGCTTCAGCTTGCCGGTCGCGGTAAGTGTGAAGCGTTTCTTCACCCCGCTCTTGGTCTTCAGTTTGGGCATTTTCGTCCTTTCGAATGACGTCCCTGAAGTCGCCTTGGCAGCCCTTTCAGCCAGGCGATTCGTAGCGGGTCGTGCTTTGAAGTCGCGGCCTATGAGCAAAACTCCGCAGTAAAGCAAGCGTTCAGACGCTGAGCGCTTCGATCACATCCTCCAGCCGCGCCGGATCGCCGATTGCGATGACATCGCCCGCGCTGTCGGCATTGAGCGGATCGCCTGCCCAGTTGCACATCGTACCGCCCGCGCCCTCGACGACGGGGACCAGCGCGGCGAAGTCATGGAGTTTGAGGCCCGATTCGACGACAAGGTCGATATGGCCCGAGGCGACGAGGCCATAATTATAGCAGTCGCCGCCATAAACGATCCGTTGCCGCGCGACTTTGGACGCGAGCGCAAGGAATTTCACGGCTTCGTCATCGGTGAAATAATGCGGCCCGCTGGTAGCAAGCGCCGCCTGAGCGAGGTCGAGACAGCGGCGCGCTTTCGCGGGTTTGCCATTGAACAATGTCGGCCTGCCCACGACGCCAAGCCAGCGTTCGCGCGCAACCGGCTGGTCGATCACCCCGATGACCGGCCAGCCCGCTTCGACCAGGGCGACCAACGTCCCGAAAATCGGTCGCCCGGCCATGAAGCTGACCGTGCCGTCGATGGGATCGAGCACCCAAGTTCGACCGGTGGAACCCTCCTTAACCCCGTATTCCTCGCCGATGATGCCGTCGCGCGGATTTTCGGCCTCGATCAGGCGGCGCATTGCGCCTTCCGCCGCGCGGTCGGCTTCGGTGACAGGCGAGGCATCGGCCTTGGTCTCGACATCGAAATTGGCACGGAAGAGCGTCCGGATTACTGCCCCCGCCGCGTTGGCGAGGCGTTCTGCGAGTTCGATGTCGGCGGGGCGCATTGTTGCTGCTTAACTGCCAATGACGGCATGAGCTCGGACAGGAAAAGTGCCCATGCCCGTCACCCGGGGCGGCGCTGCATGGAACACAAAGCCCGTGTCCGGCAGTTGCGCCAACCCGGTCATGTGTTCGACAATCGGGATGCCGGCACCCAGCAGGATCGTGTGAACCGGCCGCGTCCGTTGCGACGTGTCGTCGATATTGTGCGAATCAATGCCAACCAGTGTCGCTCCGGCGTCGCGTAGATGTGCAGCTGCAGCCTCGGTCAGAAACGGATGGTTTTCGAAATAGCTATCGGTGCGCCAATGCCGGTCCCAGCCTGTGTGAACAAGCACGGCGCGGCCCTGAATATCGGCATTTGCAAAGTCATCCACCACGATGGCGGTTTGCGACTCGGCGACCCGGACGACACAGCCGGGAAGCGCCGAAAGCTTTTCGAGCGGCGTCGCGGCCAAGTCATCGCCGTCGGCATAGCGGTGGAAAGGCGTGTCGAGATAGGTGCCGGTATTCGAACACATCGTGATGAGTCCGATCTGGAACTCGGTGCCCGGCTCGTAATTATTGCGCGAATCAGGGCGCGACAGAAAGTCGCAAATAATCGGGGCGGGCAGTCCCTTATAGGTCACCATGCCGTCTTCGATGATGTGGTTCAGCTCGATCAGGCGTTGCATTGTCATCCTTCAGTCGAACAGCGGTGAGACCGAACGCGCCCTGCAATGCGCTTGATCGCTTCGGCAAATATCATGGGGCAAACGGCATTTTGTAGCGAGCTTCGATTGTCAGCGGAACAACATGGCCCGCCATCATCAGGACAATCGCTGACGCAATCAAAACACCCGACAGGCTCGCCACTGCAAAGCCTATAATACCTGCCGTACCGCGCCCGAACAGCCAATATGCAGCCGCGCCGACGTGTACAAACACGGCAAAGATCGCGACGAAATAATAAGGCGTGAAGAAATACGGCCAACTCGGGACGTGGAACCCTGCGGCGGCGAACCGCAGATCGGTATCGAGACCCGACGCCCTTCCTGCCAGGACAGCACTGACATGGATCGTGAGAAAAGCCGCCAAAACGAGGCCCGACCCCGCCTGCATCCATTCGATTGCGCCGCGCCGTTTTCGCCAGCCCAGTGCGACAAGGCCAAGTCCACTGAGTATTTGCCAGCCAAACGACGTCAGCAAAATCGGCTCTATGATCGGATGCCGGTACACCTGCCTTAGCGAGGCAAGCATCTCGCGATGGGCTTGCTGGCTCACCAATCCGACCAGATGGTTGGTGAGATGGGCGATTACGAAAGTCAAAACGATGCACGCCGACAAGCGATGCAAATAGCGTATTGTCAGGTGCATCAATCGAACAAGCTTGAAACCGAACTCTCGTCGGCAATGCGCTTGACTGCTTCGGCGACGAGCGGCGCGATGGTGAGGAGGCGGATTTTCTTGGCGCTGTTGGCGGACTCGGGCGGCTGGATCGAATCGGTCACGACAAGTTCGGTGAGCACCGATCCCTCGACCCGTGCAACCGCTCCGCCCGACAACACGCCGTGGGTGACATAGGCAACAACGTCCGCCGCCCCTGCATCGCGCAGAGCCTTGGCCGCGTTGCACAATGTCCCTGCCGAATCGACAATGTCATCAATCAGCACACAAAAGCGCCCCGACACGTCGCCGATGATGTTCATCACTTCGGATTCGCCTGCCTTTTCGCGGCGCTTGTCGACGATGGCGAGTGGGGCGTTGTTGAGGCGTTTGGCGAGGGCGCGGGCGCGGACGACGCCGCCAACGTCAGGGCTGACGACCATGAGGTTGTCGGTCGGGAAGCGCGCCTGAATGTCGGCGGCCATGACAGGGGCGGCGAACAGATTGTCGGTCGGGATGTCGAAAAATCCCTGAATCTGACCTGCGTGCAGATCAACCGACAGCACCCGGTGCGCCCCCGCCACTGTAATCATATTGGCGACCAGCTTGGCCGAAATCGGGGTGCGCGGGCCGGGTTTGCGGTCCTGCCGCGCATAGCCGAAATAGGGAATGACCGCCGTAATCCGCTTGGCCGACGCGCGTTTTAGCGCGTCGATGCAGATCAGCAACTCCATCAGATTGTCGTTGGCCGGGAACCCCGTCGACTGGAGCACGAACACATCCTCGCCGCGGACGTTCTCGTGAATCTCGACGAAAACCTCCTCATCGGCAAAACGGCGCACGCTCGCCTCGGTCAGCGGCATCTCCAGATAGGCGGCAACTGCCTTGGCCAGCGGCAGGTTGGCGTTTCCGGTCAGCAGTTTCATATCGAGCTCCCCTGTCGGGCACGCCCTTAAACACCGCTTGCCCGCTGTCAAAGGGGAAGCCTAGAGCGACGGGCATGACTGACCGGTTGACTATAGCCATTGCCCAGATGGCGCAGCGCGTGGGCGACCTGACCGGCAATGCCGATGCGATGCTAGTGGTACGGGCGCGTACCGACGCCGATTTGATTGTTTTCCCTGAACTTCAACTGATCGGCTATCCACCCGAAGATCTGGTGCTCAAACCGGCAGTGGCGGAACGTGCGGCGGTCGAACTCGCCCGTCTCGCGGCGGCCACGGCGGACGGTGGACCCGCGATGCTGGTCGGCAGCATTGAGCGAGTGGACAACAAAATCTACAACATCCTCGCGCTCTGCGAAGGCGGCCGTGTGACCGCAACGACGCGAAAACACGAGCTGCCTAACTACGGCACCTTCGACGAAAAGCGCATCTTCACAGCCGGGCCGCTACCCGAACCAATCATGTTTAAGGGTGTGAAGCTGGGCCTGCCGCTGTGCGAAGACATCTGGTTTCCAGCGGTTTGCGACCATCTGAAACAACGCGGGGCGGAGCTGCTCATTGCCCCGCACGGCAGCCCGTATGAAATTGACAAGGACGAGTTGCGCGTCAACGGGGTTGCGGCGCTGCGGGTTCGCGAGACGGGTCTGCCACTTGCTTTCGTAAACCGCGTCGGCGGGCAGGACGAAATCGTATTCGATGGCGCGTCATTTGTGCTCAATGCTGACGGGTCGGTCGCGCACCAGTTGCCCGATTGGGAAGAGGCGCTGGTCGAAACGGTTTGGACCCGGCATCCAAATGGCTGGCGTTGCGAACCCGGCATCGTCGCCACGCTCGATCCGCACCCAGCCGACATCTATCATGCGATGCTTGTCGGCCTGCGCGATTATGTGAACACCAACCGCTTTCCCGGCGTCGTGCTGGGCCTTTCTGGGGGCATTGATTCGGCATTGTCGGCGGCAGTCGCGGTTGATGCGCTGGGCGCGGACCGGGTGTGGTGCGTGATGATGCCGTCGCGCTACACCGCTGACATTTCCGAAAGCGATGCGGCGGCGTGCGCGCGGATGCTCGGGGTGCGCCTCGATACCATCCCGATTGCCGACGCCATGACGGCCTTTGATGCAATGCTGGCGGGGGTTTTCGCCGGACGCGCGCCCGATCTGGCCGAGGAAAATATCCAGTCGCGTATCCGTGGCCTGACCCTGATGGCGATCAGCAATAAATTCGGACCGATGTTGCTGACGACGGGCAACAAGTCCGAAATGTCGGTCGGCTATGCGACGATCTACGGCGATATGGCCGGCGGTTATTCGGTGTTGAAGGACGCGTATAAAACCACCGTGTTCGCGCTTTCCCGCTGGCGAAACGCCAACAAGCCCCGCCTCGGCCTCGGCCCGGAGGGGCGGGTGTTGCCCGAACGGGTCATCACCCGCCCCCCGTCGGCGGAGCTGCGCGACGACCAGCGCGACGATGATTCGCTGCCGCCCTATGACATCCTCGACCCTATTTTGCGCGGGCTGGTCGAGGAAGAACTATCGGTCGCCGACATCGTCGCGCGCGGGTTTGATCGCGACACCGTGATCCGCATCGAACGGTTGCTGTATGTTGCCGAATATAAACGCCGCCAGTCGCCGCCGGGCGTGAAACTCGGTAGCCGTAATTTTGGCCGCGACCGGCGCTATCCGATCACCAACGCGTTCCGGACGGTATAGACTTACTCGCAAAATCAGGCTATTATTCTAGCCAGAGGAAAGCCGATGCGTAGCGTAGCTCTAAGCGAAGCCAAGGACCGCCTGTCCGAATTTGTCGCCGCAGCCGAGGCGGGCGACGAGATCGTCATAACGCGCCATGGCAGGGCGCGTGCCAAACTTGTCGCAATCGATGACCGTGAAGCGCGGTTGCGTAAGCAGCGGACGGTGCTCGCGGAACTTGCCGAATGGCGCCAGAAGCAGCCACCCACCGGCATCACGCTCGATGATCTTGTCGGTTGGGTGCGCGAGGATCGCGACACTTGATCGTCGTCGATGCGTCGGCCGTGGGTGCGCTGATCTTGCAGGACCATGGTACAGCCTATGCTGACGTGTTGCGGGCATCGCTTGCCGACGACGCGCTGAGCGCGCCTGCACATTTGGCGGTGGAATCGATGAACTTGATCGTGAAAGCGCATCGACAGGGGCGTGTCGAGACGGCACTGCTGGGGCTTTATTGGGATAAGGCGCAAAGCGTGATCGGTCTTGCTGTCATCGACCCGGTGCGCGTCGACCGGCTTTTGCTCGAACTGGCGCGCGCAACCGGTCTGACCCCGCGCGACGCCGCTTATCTCGAACTCGCCCAACGCCTTGGTGGCCGTGTGGCAAGCGCCGACAAGCTATTGCTCAATGCCTGCCGAACTTTCGGTCTGGCGACGATCGACCCCTATTCATGACCACCACCCGCTTCGCCCCCTCGCCTACTGGCCGCCTCCACATCGGCAATATCCGCACCGCGCTGCATTGCTGGCTGTGGGCGAAGAAGAACGGCGGCCGTTTCCTGCTCCGGATCGACGACACCGATGCGGCGCGCTCGTCAGAGGCGTTCGTGGATGCAATCCGCACTGATCTCGACTGGCTGGGACTGACCCGCGACGGTGAGGAACGCCAGTCGGCACGGTTTGCGCTGTACGAAGCGCGGTTTGATGAGCTGCGCGCAGCGGGGCGGGTCTATGCCTGTCACGAAACATCCGATGAACTCGATCTGCGACGCAAGGTGCTGCTCGGGCGCGGCCTGCCACCGATTTACGAGCGGCCCGCCGCCGATGCACTGGTGCCGCCCGATCGTGCACCGCACTGGCGCTTCCGTCTCGATCATGACGCCGCCATTATATGGGACGACCTGATTCGCGGTCGCCAGCATTTCGACCCTAAACTGATTTCGGACCCCGTTGTCCGCCGCGCGGATGGGTCGTGGCTGTATCTGTTGCCGAGTGTCATCGACGACATCGACATGGCCATAACGACCGTGGTGCGCGGCGAGGACCATGTCTCGAACACCGCGACGCAACTCCAGATGTTTGTTGCGCTCGGAGCCGAACCCCCCGCTTTCGCGCACGAGGCGTTACTGGTTGGCACCGAAGGCAAATTGTCGAAGCGCCTTGGCAGCCTCGATTGCGATGCCCTGCGCGCCGATGGCATCGAACCGCTGGCCGTGGTGGCGCTGCTCGCCCGCCTCGGCACCAGTGATTCAGTCGAGCCGATTGAAAGTGTCGCGCCGCTGGTTGACGGCATCGATTTCGCCCGGTTCGGGCGTGCGCCTGCGCGCTTTGACATTGCCGAACTCGAAACGCTGAATGCCAAGATGCTCCACCAGACGCCCTACGAGAAGGTGGCGGCGCGCCTGCCGTCGGGGATGGACGCGGCTGCATGGGCGGTAATTCGTCCGAACCTGTCCACACTTGCCGGGGCCGGTGACTGGTGGCGGGTGGTGACCGGGCCGCTCGATGTGCCTGCCGCGCCAGAAGACACGGATTTCCTCGCCGAGGCAGCCCGGATTGCTGCCGATCTCGACTGGGCCACCGATCCGTGGCGGACACTTACCACCGAACTCAAGGCCGCTACCGGACGCAGCGGTAAATCGCTGTTCCTGCCGCTGCGCCGTACCCTGACCGGACTTGACCACGGCCCGGACATGGCGGCGCTACTCCCCTTGATCGGGCGCGATGAAGCCCTGCGGCGGCTGTCCGCATGATTCACTAGGCGTACACAATAAAACAGTATATCATCGCAATTGTGAGTGATGTTGGCTCGCAACATCGCTCCGAAAGGAGGATGTTATGCATGTCCCCACCGCCGCCCGGAACAACGGGTATCTCGACAAAAACAGCCGCCATCCCGGCCTGCTTGCCGCCGCCGTCGTGGTCCACGTCGGGCTTCTTGGCGCGATCCTGAGCTACCACCCTGAAATTCTCGGGGTGCCGGAAAAGCCGATTACCCTGAAACAATTTCCGCCGGCCCAGCTACCCCCGCCCGAACAGAAACAACGCAAGCAGCAGGTCAAGCTGGACCCGCGCCCGCAGCCCCGCGATCCGGTTGTTGTCGTGCCGACCCACCCCGTGCGGACCTCATGGCCCGACTTGCCGCCGCTGCCGCCCACAGGATCTGGACTCGGCGAGGGCGTGACTGAAAAGCTGGCGCCGCCTGTGCACCCCGTCATCGTCGGGGCCGGTATCGACGAACGGTTTGTGCGCGACTTGCAGCCGCCCTATCCCGCCGCGTTAGAGCGGATGGAAATCGAGGGAAGTGTGACCGTCCGTATCCAGATCGGCACCGACGGGCGCGTTATTGTGGTTGAGCTGGTGCGGGCTGATGACCCTGCGTTTTTCGTCTCGACCCGTGACTGGGCGCTCAAGCGGTGGCGGTTCAAACCAGCCACGCGCGACGGTGATGCGGTGGTCACGTGGCTGACCAAGAAGGTGCAATTCCGCATCATGCGGTGATCGGAGCGTAGAGCGACTTGATCGCCTGTCCTTCACCGACTTCACTGAGCTTGTCGAAGGACCTTCCTCCTCAATCCTGAAGTAGGAAGGGGCTTCGACAGGCTCAGCCAAGCCGGATCGATGCTTCAAACCAATCGAAGCAGAATTCATGAACACGGCAATTGACTGGAACAGCGCGGGCTTCGGGCCTATCTTGCGCGATGATGGCCTTCATACCCCGCCCTGCGCGCCCGTCGAACGCGCTTGCCGACCTGTGGCAGTTTCTGCGCGCACGGCGGCGCCACGAGTTTGTATTTGGCGGACTTGCCGTGGTCGCGACGGGTTTCTGGTTTTGGGCGATTTTCGACAAGCTCAGCGTAAAACCGGAATGGCAGCCGCCGAAGGTCATGTACGTCAAGCAATGGCCCAAAACCCGCAGCACCGCCGACATTCTCGCACAACAGGCCATTGATGCGCCGCGTGAAAAGGCCGAACGCGAAGCGCGCGCCGCTGCGGCAAGGAAGCGGCAGGACGAGTATAAGGCGCTCGCCAAGCGGCTCGGTATTTGAGAGACGACGAACGCCAGATGGGCGCGGCGCTCGCGCTCGGCACACGCGGGCAGGGGCAGACGTGGCCTAACCCGAATGTCGGCTGCGTGGTCGTTGCTGACGGCGTAATCGTCGGGCGCGGCTGGACCCAGCCAGGCGGGCGTCCCCATGCCGAGGCGATGGCGCTGGCACAGGCTGGCGAAGCAGCGCGCGGGGCGACACTTTATACAATACTTGAACCCTGTGCGCACGTCAGCGCCCGGGGACCGACATGTTCGGACCTGATTGTTGCCGCGGGAATTGTGCGGGTGGTGATCGCGACGGGCGATCCCGATTTGCGAACCGACGGGGCCGGGATCGCGCTTCTGCGCGCGGCGGGCCTGGACGTTACGGCTGAAGTACGTGTCGCCGATGCGACCCGCACCTTGGCGGGGTTTATGACCCGCCAGCGCCTCGGACGCCCTCATGTCACGCTGAAACTGGCGCTGTCGCTCGACGGTGCGGCGGCGATGGCCGACGGGCGCAGCCAGTGGATCACCGGCGATGCTGCACGGGCGCACGCCCATGTCGAACGCGCCTGCGCTGATGCGATTCTGGTCGGGCGCGGGACATGGGAATTCGACAGTCCGAAGCTCGACGTGCGCTTGCCCGGTCTCGAAGGGCGCAGACCTTCCATCGTGATCTTGTTGGGTTCGCGCGGAGATCGCGGAGGCCGCGAAGACGTTTCGTCCGGACTCTCCGCAGCCTCCGCGATCTCCGCGCGAACTATAAATACACCTTCGGCGATCAGTGACCTCGATGCCGATTGGCTGCTCGTCGAAGGGGGAATGAGCACCGCCGCGTCGTTCCTGCTCGCCGATCTTGTCGACCGGTTGCTCATCTATCGCGCCCCGATATTGATCGGTGGCGGGTGCGCCCTAGGTGACATTGGTCTTGGCAATCTTGCCGACGCGCACGGACGCTGGGCCATAACCGACAGCCGTCGTCTTGGCAGCGACCGGCTCGACGTTTACGAACGGGTCAGGGGGTAGGCGCAACCATGTTCACCGGCATCATTACCGAAATTGGCACTGTGACCGCCAGCGAAGTGCGCGGCGACCGGCGCATTGTGGTGCACTGCGGCTATGATATGGCCGGTATCGCCATCGGCGCATCGATAGCGTGTTCGGGTGCGTGCATGACCGTTGTCGAAAAAGGCAGTGACTGGTTTGCCGCCGATGTTTCGGGCGAAAGCGTCACCAAAACCGCGTCAGGCATGTGGGATACGGGGAACCGCCTCAATCTCGAACGCGCGCTGAAAATCGGTGACGAGCTCGGCGGACATATTGTCACCGGCCATGTCGATGGTGTCGGCGAGGTCATCGGCGTTTGCGAGGCGGGCGGCTCGCACCGCATCGGCATTCGTGTTCCGGCGGGGATCGCACCGTTCGTTGCGCCAAAGGGCTCGATTACCGTCGACGGCGTCTCGTTGACCGTCAACGAAGTTCGCGACGAAGCAGGTGGCACCCAGTTCGCGGTCAACATCATTCCGCACACATGGAGCGTGACGACGCTCGGCGATCTGGTGACCGGGCGTGAGGTCAATCTCGAGATCGACGTGCTGGCGCGTTATCTCAAGAGAATGCGCGACTTTGACACGCTGGTGTGAATTCCTTCTTGTAAATCACATCAGCATGTGACATGAGGTGGTGTGACGCTGTCTTCGAGTCACCCTAACTAACCTTTCAAGGATCGCACCATGTCGCAGGCACTCATTGCCCAGCTTCGCACTCTCGTCAGCGAGGGGGGCATTTCCCGTTCCGGCCTCGCCCGTGCCGCGGGTCTCCATGCCAATACACTCCGCGATCTTGATGCGGCAGAATGGAACCCGACCGCCGACACGCTCGGCAAACTCGAACGCTATCTGGCGGCCAACAGCGACCGCCCTGCGCTCGTCCCGATTGAGGAGATCATCGACGAGGCGCGCAACGGTCGCATGTTTATCCTCGTCGATGACGAGGACCGCGAGAACGAGGGCGATCTGATTATCCCCGCCCAGATGGCAACGCCCGATGCGATCAATTTCATGGCAACCCACGGGCGCGGGCTGATCTGCCTTACGATGACCAAGGCGCGTGTCGACCAGCTCGGTCTCGAACTGATGAGCCGCAGCAACGGCACCCGCCACGAAACCGCGTTTACTGTCTCTATCGAGGCACGGGAGGGTGTAACCACAGGCATTTCCGCTGCCGACCGTGCGCGGACGATTGCCGTCGCCATTGATGGCGGCAAGGGTCGCGACGACATCGTCACGCCCGGCCATGTGTTCCCTTTGGTCGCACGCGACGGCGGCGTGCTGGTCCGTACCGGCCATACCGAAGCGGCGGTCGATGTCTCGCGGCTGGCAGGGCTCAATCCGTCGGGCGTGATCTGTGAGATCATGAAAGACGACGGCACCATGGCGCGGATGGACAACTTGGTGGCGTTCGCGCGGCTTCACGGCCTCAAAATGGGCACAATCCGCGACCTCATCGCCTATCGCCGCCAGCACGACCACCTTGTCGAAAAGCGCGCGGAAATGAGCTTCACCAGCCGCTGGGGTGGCGACTGGCGCGCGTTGACCTTTTTCAACAAGGCGACTGGCGACGAGACACTGGCGCTGGTCAAGGGGTGGATCGACCCCGCCAAGCCGACACTCGTCCGGATGCACACCATGTCGATGTTCGTGGATGTGTTTGGCGAGGAGAACGAGCGGTCGGGCCTGCTTTCGCGCTCGATGGAGGCAATCGCGGCTGAGGGCACTGGCGTACTCGTGCTCATTAACAAGCCGATGCGCGGTATGGTCAGCCGCTTCATGCAGTTGCGTGCGGAAGGAAAAGGCGCAGGTGCACCCGAGGTTGAAGAACTGCGCGACTATGGCGGCGGCGCACAGATATTGTCCGAACTCGGCGTGCACGACATGATCCTGTTGACCAACACCCACCACACGCTGGTCGGGCTGGAGGGCTATGGCCTGTCGATTGTCGGGGAAAGGCCGATTCCGGGTACAAGGGGCGAGTGAGCCCTGCCACACTCGGTCTCTGGCTCGCTGCGTTTTCGGCGCTAACGACCGCGCTCGCCCATGCGTCAATCAAATCGGGCAGTGATAAGCTGGCCGTTCAGACATGGGTGCGCTTGTTCGGTCTGACGCTGGCAATGCCTGTGGCGCTTTGGGTCGGATTTCCGCCTGCCTATCTCTGGCCGTGGCTCATCGCAGCGGCAGCGACCCACGCTATCTATCAGGCATTGCTGAGCTTTTCGTACAGCGTCAGCGACTTCTCCGTCGCTTATCCCGTTGCGCGCGGGTCCGCGCCGATTTTGACCGCCGTCATGGGCGCGTTCTTGCTCGGCGATGCCCTCGGCGGCTGGTTGCTCGTTGCCATCACCCTTGTCAGCATCGGAATCGTCCTGCTCGCCGCAGGGGGTCGCTTGTCGCGCAACGGGCTGGCTGCCGCGTTGTTGGCGGGCGCGCTCACCACCGCCTATTCGGTGATCGACGCGCGCGGGATGCGGCTATCGCCCGATCTGCTGACGTTCATCACTTGGTTCTTCGTCCTCGATGGCTTTGCCATGCCGCTGCTGTTCGTCTCTTTACGGCGCTGCAACGCCCGCGCTGCTTTTCGGGCCGACTGGCGAGCGGGGTTCAGTGCAGCGGTCATGGCCCCCGTCTCCTTTATTCCCGCGCTCTACGCCTTCGCGCTCGCGCCCGTTGGCGCGGTCGCCGCGATCCGCGAGGCAAGCGTGCTGATCGGGATGCTCGTCGCGGGCCGCATTCTCGGCGAAACGGTTGACGCGCGCCGTCTGATCGGGGCAGCACTGATTACGGTCGGGGTTGTCGGCATCATTGCAGCATCGACATAGCACCGAAACGGGCAAGGGGTTAAACGCGTGGCAAAATTTCTGATCGTCGAGGCGCGGTTTTACGACCACCTGAATGACATGCTCATTGAGGGCGCACGGGCAGCGCTTGAGAATGCCGGGCATCATGTCGAGGTCGTCACAGTTCCCGGTGCGCTCGAAATTCCTGGTGCAATTTCCCTCGCCGCCGAAAGCGGGCGCTATGACGGCTATGTCGCTATCGGCGTGGTTATTCGCGGCGAAACCTACCATTTTGAAATCGTCGCCGGCGAAAGCGCGCGCGGTATCATGGCGCTGACGATGGACGGTATTGCGATTGGCAACGGCATATTGACGGTCGAGAACGAGGCGCAGGCTTTGTTCCGGGCTGATCCGAACCAGAAAGACAAGGGCGGTGAAGCCGCCAAGGCCGCGCTGGCACTGCTGGAGTTGAAGGAGCGTTTCGGGTGAGCACCTACCCCGTTCTCGAGACCGAACGGCTAATCTTGCGCCTGCCCGAGGCATCCGACCTCGACGGCTGGACCGCGATGAACGCCGACGCGGAAACCATGTCTTTCATCGGTGGCGTCAAGTCACGCGCCGAGACGTGGCGGATGCTCTGCACGATGCGAGGGAGCTGGGATATTCGCGGCTTTGCGATGTTTTCGGTGATCGAACGTGCGACCGGCGCATGGGTCGGGCGGCTTGGCCCGTGGGAACCCGAGGGATGGCCCGGCAAGGAAGTCGGATGGGGCGTTGCACCGCAATTTGCTGGCAAGGGCTATGCCTATGAAGCGGTGGTCGCGACGATGGACTATGTCTTCGACATACTCGGCTGGCCCGAAGTGATCCACACCATCGATCCGGCTAATATTCGCTCGATTGCTCTTGCCCAACGGCTCGGTTCGACCAACCTCGGACCGACGAGATTGCCCGAACCATTTCAGGACGCGCGTGTCGACGCGTGGGGCCAGACGGCCGGGCAATGGCGCGCGCATCGCAAGACCGCTTAAGCGGGTTCGTGCGCCATCACCGGATAGTCGGTGTAGCCCTCTGAGCCGCTCGAATACCACGTCCTGAAATTATCAGGGGCTAGCTCGGCATCGATGCGAAGCCGCTCGACCAGATCGGGGTTCGAGATATAGGGCCGTCCGAAACTGATGCCATCGGCGAGACCGCTGGCCATATCGGCTTCGGCGCGTTCGAGGTTATATTCCTGATTGAGGATCAGCGGCCCCGAAAATACCTTGCGGATGTCGGGCGAAACGCGCGGCACCTCGGTCGTGCCGAACCCGCCAAAGGGCTTTTGCTCGCGCAGTTCGAGGAAGGCGATGCCGATTTCGTTCAGCGCGGCGGCGGCCGCCGTGAACAGCGCAACCGGGTTCGAATCATCGGCCCCTTGTGTCTCGCCATTGGGCGACAGGCGCACGCTGGTCCGGTCCGCCCCCACTGCATCGGCAACCGCCTGAGTCACTTCGCGGAGCAGTCGGATGCGGTTTTTGATGGACCCGCCATAGGCATCGGTGCGGAAGTTGCTGTTGTCGCGCAGAAACTGGTCGATCAAATAGCCATTGGCGGCATGGACCTGAATCCCGTCAAAGCCGGCGCGGATTGCGTTTTTGGCGGCGTGAACATAGTCGGCAATAACGCGGTCCATTTCCGCCAGTTCGAGCGCACGCGCCTCGACATAGGGCTTTTTTCCCTCGGCGGTGTGCGCCATGCCAGGCGCGGTCGTCACCGACGACGAGACGGGAGATGCGCCACCGAGAAAATCGGAATGGACGACGCGGCCCATATGCCACAGCTGCAAAATGATCCGCCCGCCGGCATCATGCACCGCCTGTGTCACCGGCTGCCACGCCGCGACCTGTTCATCGGACCAAATCCCGGGCGCAGAGGGCCAGCCCAGCCCCTCCTGCGAAATGCCGGTGGCCTCTGCAATCAGCAAACCGGCGGCGGCGCGCTGGCTGTAATATTCGGCCTTCAGATCACTGAGCGGGACATGTACGTCCTTGCTGCGCCCGCGAGTGAGCGGCGCCATCAGGATGCGGTTGGGTGCCGCAATGGCCCCCAGCTGGATAGGGTCGAACAGGGTCGGCATACACGAAACGCCTTTCGTCAGGTTTCAATTCGGAACTCATGCGATATGGCGATGCATGGCCGAACGTCTACCCCAAGAAACACTTCGCACCCCGAAAGCGGATTTCGCCGCGCTGGTGGCGGCGAATGTGCTGCTCGCCCTAGGACCGCTGTTCGTGCGGGTTGCCGATGTTGGTCCGGTCGCCTCGGCGTTCTGGCGGATGGCGCTGGCACTGCCGATCCTCGTGCTGCTGGCGTCTAGGGCTGGAATGCCCCGCCTGTCGCGCGGGCTGCTTGTCGTGCTCGTCATGTCAGGGGTGTTGTTCGCCGCCGATCTGGCGAGTTGGCACATCGGCATATTACAAACCAAACTCGCCAATGCGACCTTGTTTGGCAATTCGACAAGCCTGCTCTTCCCGGTCTACGGCTTTCTCATGGCCCGGGCGTGGCCATCGCAGCGACAGGGATTAGCGCTCGGCCTTGCTGCGGTCGGGGCGATTTTGCTGATGGGGCGGTCGTACCAATTGTCGCCCGATCACCTCGCTGGCGACCTGTTGTGCGTGCTTGCCGGGATTTTCTATACCTTTTACTTCGTGCTGATCGCACGCGCGCGCGCGACGCTGTCGGCATTGCCACTGCTGGCGCTTTCGACTTTGGCGAGCGCGGTGCCGCTATTGCTTCTCGCAATAGCCTTGGGCGAGCGGGTGATGCCCGTCGACTGGACGCCGCTCGTTGGACTGGCGCTGTGCAGCCAAGTGCTCGGGCATGGTCTAATGGTCTATGTATTGGGACGCCTCAGCCCCTTGGTGATCGGACTTGGCTTGCTGACCCAGCCCGTGGTCGCCGCGGCTATCGGATGGGGCGTTTTCAACGAGCATCTCGGGGTCGCCGACATGATCGGTGCGGTGCTGGTCGGGCTGGCGCTCGTCTTGGTGTGCCAGCCCGAAAAAAATACATGCTAAAACGCAGCGCCCAGACGGTGCGCCACCATCGCGAACAGCATCGGGATCGACAGCAGTGTATTCGTACGGCTAAAAATCATTGCAGTCAGTGCGGCTGTGGCTTTCACCTCTGGCGTGGCTTCGACCAGCCCGAGCGCCTTTTTCTGGTTGGGCCAGATCACGAACCAGACATTAAATGCCATGATGAGGGCAAGCCACATCCCCAGACCGATCAGGCGGTTGCCTTCCTGAAAAGTGAACGCTTGATGTAAATAGCCATTAAGATACGCAACGATCAGCCCGGTGACGACTGTGGCTAGCGCAGCATAGCGGAACCAAAACAGCGCCTTGGGCGCAATATATTTCGATACGGCTGGTTTTAGCTCGGCCGGTATCGACGGCATCGTCGGGATTTGGACGAAATTGAAATAATAAAGCAAGCCGATCCACATGACGCCAGAAATGACATGAAGAAATGTCATCCAAGCAGCGATAGGCAACGCATTGCCGGGTGCTTGATTGGACAGTGACCAGAATAGCACTGCGAACGTCGCCACGACTCCGGCGGCCAGGACTGCGTTCAAATTACCGAAAAATTTTGCCATAACGGACCCCCGCGACAGAGAAGTCGGCACACGCCCCGCGCACCGATTGACCTTGACCCCCTATCACCCCATTTCGCCTCTGTCACATTGAGCCTGTGACCCGTTAGGATAAGCGATGATGAGCGACCCCAGTCTCGACGACATGCGTGCCGAACTCGCCGCTGAATTGCCGCATCACGCCGGGTTCGACGGCTGGACACCGGCTGCGCTCGAACAGGCAGCGGCGGCCACGGGCATCGATCCGGCTGTCGCGCGGCTGGCGTTTCCGGGCGGCGCGGTCGATATGATTGACGCCTGGTTCGCTCATGTCGATGTCGTGATGCTGGCTGATCTGTCACCGGAAAAACTGTCGGCCCTGAAAATACGGGCACGGATCACGGCGCTGGTCGAGGCGCGGCTCGAGTCTGTCGCCGTCGATATTGAGGCGCTGCGGCGCGCACTGGCGGTACTTGCCCTGCCGCAAAATCTGGCGCGTGCCGCCAAGCTGAACTGGCGCGCGGCGGATGTGATGTGGCGCGCGGCAGGGGATGTGGCGACAGATTTCAACCATTATTCGAAGCGTGCGATTCTTGGCGGGGTCTATGCCGCGACGGTCATGGCGATGCTGGCTGACGAGAGCGACGGCCGCGCCGATACCCGCGCGTTCCTCGGTCGCCGGATCGAGGGGATTATGCGCTTCGAGAAATTCAAGGCGCGGTTCTCGCATTCGGCACCCGAACGGATCAGCCTGGCGCGCTTTGTCGGGCGGTTGAGGTATCCGGCGGTCTAGCAAAGCTCAGACGATACTGATAATCGCTCGCAAGTGAGTGAACGATTGACCTTGGCCGACCTCCCCTTTCAGTGTGAAGCGACGATCAACAGCATCGACTGGGCATCGCTGACCGAACGCGACGGGCGGCGGTTGCGTGAGCTTGGCTTCGACGAAGGGGTCGCGGTCGAGCCGCTACATGGCGCAGGGCTGGTCGCACGCGATCCGCTCGCCGTGCGCATCGGGCGCATGACCGTCGCGATCCGGCGCGCGCATGCCGCCGCAATCTCGGTGGAAATGCTTGAGGTTCGTGGGGCATGAACGCCGAGACGCGCATTATTGCCACCGAACCGCCGCTGGTCGCGCTGGTCGGCAATCCGAATGCGGGCAAATCGGCGCTATTCAATGCCCTGACCGGTGCGCGGCAAAAGGTCGGCAATTATCCCGGCGTCACGGTCGAGCGTCACGCGGGTCGCCTGACGATGGCGGACGGGCGTCCGGTCGAACTGGTCGATCTGCCGGGCACCTATAGCCTGACCCCGTCAAGCCCCGACGAACAGGTGACGCGCGACACGTTGCTCGGCCAGCAGGCGGGCGAGCGCGTGCCGTCGGTGCTGCTCGTGGTTGTCGATGCCGCCAATCTCGACAATCATTTGCGCTTTGCGATGGAATTGATTGCGCTTGGGCGGCCGGTGGTGGTGGCGCTCAACATGTTCGACCTCGCCCAGCGCGACGGGTTGACCATCGATGTGCCAGCCCTGTCGCAAACGCTTGGTGTGCCGGTCATTCCGACTGTCGCCGTCCGCAAGCGCGGGCTGGACGAGCTGAAGCTGGCGCTTGATGGCGCGCTGACTGGTGCGGTTGACCGTCCACACACCACACTCGCTGAGCCGACGCTCGCCGAACGCCAGCGCCACGCGCGGCGGATCGCCAAGAGCGTGACAGTGGAGGCCGGGACGGCACGGCGCTGGACCGAAACCATCGACCGTGTCGTACTGCATCCGGTTGCGGGGCCGTTCATCCTTGCCGTCTTGCTGTTCGTCATGTTCCAGGCAGTGTTCAGCCTTGCGGCGGTCCCTGCCGACCTGATCGATGGCTGGATCGGGTCACTACAAGATGGCGTGAAGGCGTCGGTACCTGAGTCGATCCTGCGGTCGTTGCTGACTGACGGTATCCTTGCAGGCGTCGGTGCGGTCGTGGTTTTCCTGCCGCAGATCGTCATCCTGTTCGCGTTCATCCTCGTACTCGAAGCGAGCGGCTATATGGTCCGCGCGGCGTTCCTGATGGACCGACTGATGTCGCGGGTCGGCTTGTCGGGCCGCGCGTTCATTCCGCTGCTGTCGAGCTTTGCCTGCGCCATTCCGGGCATCATGGCGACGCGGACGATCGAAGACCCCAAGGACCGGCTGACGACCATCCTGATTGCGCCGCTCATGACCTGTTCGGCGCGCCTGCCGGTTTATGCGGTCATCATTGCCGCGTTCATTCCGCCAACGACAGTCGGCGGCGGCATTGGGTTGCAGGGTTTGGTGCTCTTTGCGCTCTACCTGTCGGGGATCCTCGGCGCGCTATTTGCCGCGTTGCTGCTGCGTCGCACCGTGACGAAGGGCGGCGCGCAGGGTTTCATGATGGAAATGCCGAAGTATCAATTGCCAGTGTTGCGCGATCTCGCGCTCGGGCTGTGGCAACGGGCATGGGCGTTTCTGAGGCGTGCAGGCACGATCATCGCGCTGACGACGGTTATTTTGTGGGCGCTGCTCAGCTTTCCGCAAGTTCCCGCCGGGTCAGCGAAGAGCCAGATCGACCATTCGATTGCCGGTCGCATCGCCGATGGCCTGGCGGTTGTCGTTCGCCCCATCGGCTTCGACCGCGATATTGCGCTGGCGCTGATCCCCGCAATGGCGGCGCGCGAGGTCGCGGTATCGGCGCTGGCAACCGTCAATGCCATTGATACCCCCGACGAGGGCCAGCGCGATCAATCGCTCGCCGCGTCGCTCCGCACCAAATGGTCGTTGCCGACCGCGCTCGCTTTTCTGGCGTGGTTCGTGTTTGCCCCGCAGTGCATTTCGACGATTGCTGTGGTGCGGCGCGAGACCAATGGGTGGAAATGGCCGGGCTTCATGCTAGCCTATCTGTTCACGCTGGCTTACGCGGCGGCAGGGATTACATATTGGAGCGCCGTCGCGCTCGGGTTTTAGGAGAGAAGCGTGGCAGGCAGCGTCAACAAGGTCATTCTGGTCGGCAATCTGGGCAAGGACCCCGAGTCGCGCAGTTTCCAGAACGGCGGCAAGGTCGTCTCGTTCAGCGTCGCGACGTCGGAAAGCTGGAAGGACAAAAACTCGGGTGAGCGCAAAGACAAGACCGAGTGGCACAATGTCTCGATCTTTTCCGAAGGGCTTGCCCGCGTCGCCGAGCAATATCTGAAAAAGGGCAGCAAGGTCTATCTTGAGGGCCAACTCGAAACCCGCAAATGGCAGGATAAGGACGGCAACGACCGGTTCACGACCGATGTGGTGCTGCGGAATTTCAACTCGTCGATGGTGCTGCTGGACAGCCGCGAAGGCGGCGGCGGCGGCGGCGGCGGTGGCGGATCGCGTGGCGGCGGCGGTGACTATGACCGTGATGAAGGCGGACGTGGGTCAGGCGGCGGCAACTTTGGCGGCGGCGGTGCGGCGCGCAGTGGCGGCGCGAGTCGTCCCAGCGCGTTCGACAGTGATCTGGACGACGACGTGCCTTTTTGACGGGGGGGGCGGGCAAACAAGGCCCGCTATCCAGCGTTCCTCGTCTTCAAGATTTGCCGCGGTGATAATCCATGCCATCGGCGAAACGCGCGGGAAAGAGCGCTGGTTTCCGAAAATTGCAGTATTTCAGCTATTTCAGCTACGGATAGCAGCGAGTCTTCAAGATACTTAAGCGCGAGATCGGCACGCACTGAATCGACAATTTCCGCTAAATGCGTCCCCTCAGAAGCCAGTCGTCGCTGAAGCGTTCTCGGGGACATTCGCATCAATTTGGCTACGGACGAGGGATCGTAAGGGGCGAACGGCAATATGGCCCGTATGATCGCTTCGGCGCGTATCTGCGCCATCCCGTCAACACCCTTGCGGGCGGTGTCATACCCGGAAGCCAGCGTGTCATGAGCGGTTACGTCGCCGGTTTTTGTGGGACGAGCCAATGCTGCTTGCTCAATAAAAACCGCGTTCCGGTCCGCATTGAAGATCAAGCCCGCGCCTAAAAATAAATGATGCCATTTGCGGTCTAACGGAGGCGAGTGACGCAGGTATATTTCGGCCGGTCGCCAGTCCGGAAGATGGTACCGCAGCTCGTTGATCAGAATACCAAAGCCCAATTCGACGATTTGGCGGTTTGAATGACCGACACCTGACGACATTTCATAATTGACCATGACGCCCCCCTGAGCCGGGGTGATCGCAATCAACGTCCCCTGGGTATGCAGCGGAAAATAATGGGCAAGATCGCCAAGCAATTCGCCGACCGTTGCGCAGCTCTGAAACAACGATGCCAGCGAACCAAACAGCGATAGTCCCTGAAACTGTGCGAGCCTTAAGCCGAAAGCCTCGCAGCGGAGAGAGTCAGAGGCAACATCCAGAAATCGAACAAAAGCAGCAGCTTGAATTGGAGTGTCCGGGATTTTCAAGGCGCTGGGTTCAAGTCCTGCCGCGGATGCCAATGCGACGAAATCGCCCCCCAGTGCGAGGACAAGCTCTGGTGCCCCCATCGCCGCTCCGCTGCGAACCCGTTTTTGCATTTGGAGGCCCTCCGCTCTCAAAGTGAGCGAATAGTTTTTGGCGCGTAAAGTCAACTATTGTCCGATGGATTGGGCCAAGTTCACGTTGGGAACGGTGCATACAGATGAAGCGACGCGAGCTTGGCGATTAGATTTCTGCCAATCCCGAAAATTTCGAATGAAAGGACAGTTCATGGCTAAACTGGATGTGAGGCGCACCAACGCTGCAATCGACCGCTTGCTTGCGGTAACAACTAACCGGCGACATCGCTTCATGCTGTTGGCGTATTATCGTCACCGTTTTCTTGAGATCGCTGGACGTTATGAAGAGATTTTTGCGCCCGATATGATGGTAGAGTCGCCGACCTACCGTCTCCAACTGGCCGGTGCCAACGTGACGCTGCCGGGGACACAGGCCGTCAAGGGTCTTTATGGCATGTGGGCAGAATCGAGTCAGTCGGTGTTTTATATCGAGACCGAACAGGTTGCCGTGGCGGACAACTTCATTGCATCGGTATCCACAACCTATCAGCAGTTGCACGGTCAGGCGATGGTCGCGAACGGTCTGACGGTCGAAGACCCGGACGCTTATTACCTCTATAAAATGAAGGGCGTTCAGATGATCTGGCCCTATGACGATCAATGCAGGCTTTTGGGCGAGGACGTCTACGAACCGGATCCAGCCGCGGCGGAGATCGCCAAACTAGACCCAGCCGATGTTGTGACCACCGCGATGTGCGCGGAATTGCTGGCACCATTTATCAAGCCGTTGCCGAACTTTGCTGAATATATGGCGGGCGCTGATTGATTATTCTGTGAAGGGGAGTGAGCCTCGATGAAAATATTGCGCACACCAGAGGAGCGGTTCGCGAACCTCCCGGACGACCCTTTTGCGCCCTGTTATCATCAGGTGATGCCTGCTTTGCGTCTGCACTATGTCGATGAAGGTCCACGCGACGCAAAACCGGTCGTGATGCTGCATGGCGAACCAACTTGGTCCTATCTGTATCGCAAGATGATACCACCGGTAGCCGCAGCTGGATTTCGTGTTCTGGCTCCCGATCTCATCGGCTTTGGCAAGTCTGACAAGCCGGCACTGAAAAGTGACCATAGCTATGCCGCTCAGGTCGGTTGGATTAATTCATGGATTGAGGCGCTCGACCTGCGCGACATTACCTTGGTGTGTCAGGACTGGGGGTCATTGATCGGACTCCGGCTAGCCGCCGAGAATCAAGATCGGTTCGCGCAGGTGATCCTTTCCAATGGTGGATTACCAGATGGCGCGAGATTCTCGACGGCGTTCAACATCTGGCGAGCTTTCTCACGCTTCAGCCCCTAGTTCCCGATTGCACGCATCGTGCAGGTGGGAACCAAACGCAAATTGTCAGCAGCCGAGATGATCGCATATGAAGCGCCGTTCCCGACTGAGGAATTCAAGGTCGCAGCCCGCGTTTATCCATCTTTGGTGCCTGTGACTCCCGACGACGCAGCGGTTCCCGATCAGAAGCGCGCATGGGCGGTTTTCGAGCAATGGACCAAGCCATTCATCTGCTGCTTTAGCGATGGTGATCCCATAACGCGCGATGGCGACCAACAGTTCAAGGAGCGGATTCCGGGGGCCCGGAATCAACCCTCGTTCGAACTTAGTGGCGGCCATTTCATTCAGGAAGACGATCCTGCGACATTCGCCGAAATCACTATCGATGCCTGTGCGGCCACATGACAAGCCTGAAGCGCCTGCAACACCGCCTCCATATCAACGGCCTTACTTTCAACGTCATTGATGAAGGCGAAGGCGATCCGGTGCTGCTGGTTCACGGCTTTCCCGACGACCACATCGTTTGGCGCAAGCAGATCCCCGCGCTGGTGGCCGCAGGCTACCGCGTGATTGCGCCAGATATGCGTGGCTGCGAGCAGAGTGACATGGCGTCGAGTACACGCGACTATGCCCTGTCCATCCTTGTGTCGGACCTAGTGGGAATTATCGATGCGCTTGAAATCCCCACAGTCAAGCTTGTCGGGCATGACTGGGGATCGGTCATCTGTTGGCAGTTCTGTATAACCCACTCGGAACGAATTGAGCGCTATGCCGCGCTTTCGGTCGGGCATCCTGCGGCTTATGCCCGCGCACCGCTCGAGCAGAAGCTCAAGGGTTGGTATGTGCTGATGTTCCAGCTGCGCGGCTTTGCTGAATGGCTTCTCAAGGCGGGCAACTGGGCTGTTTTCCGCAAATTTGCGGCCCATCCGGTGGAAACAACCCACTGGATTGCCAATCTGGGGCGACCGGGGCGTCTGACAGCGGCGATTAATTATTACCGCGCCAACCTCGGCCCGCTCCTCCGGCCAGACGCACGTAAAGTGCGGGTTCCGGTTATGGGCGTCTTCAGCGACGGTGACCGCTATCTTGTCGAAGCACAAATGCGTTCGAGCGCCGAATATGTGGAGGGGGCCTTTCGTTTCGAACTGGTCTCGGGTGCAAGCCATTGGCTGCAAGTGGACACCCCAGAACAGGTCAACGCGCTGCTGCTCGATTTCTTCAAGGATCCCATGAAATGATCAGACGCTTCCGTTTCGAACTCATTCTCATCGTTGTGTTAGCGTTATTCGTTGCCTGGGTCTGGCACAAGCAGGAGCCGAATGCCCCGCTGAGCAACGCAGAAACTGATCGCTATATGGCCGTGATTGAGGCGAAATTTCCTATGCCGGGTGGGATGGACAAGCCCGCCACAATGTCGCGTCTGCGCGCTTTTGCCAAAAACGACGACGGGCGAGATGTCTACATGCTCAACCTGCTGCGCAACAATGACCGGATGGCAGCGGGGCCTGCCGCGGCTGGAAGCTTTAAGGGAACGCCTGAGGAAGCCAATATCATTTACGAGGACAATGCCATACCGATCCTGATGAAAAGCGGAGCTTTTCCCATTTTTTCGGGCAAAGTTGAGGAGGTCAACGTGATCGGTGGCCTTGATGCAGCGGAAGACAATTGGACCCGAATCTTGGTGGTCCATTACCCCAGCCGTCGCCACTTCTTCGAGCTTCTGACTGACCCGGAATATTTGAAAAAAGCCGATTTCAAGTCCTATGCCATGCACATGGCGCTTGTCCCCGTGAAGCGCGAGCTGGTCGTGCCAGATTTCCGTTTTCTGGCGCTGGCGGGGGCGGTTGTAATGTTCCTGTTCATTGCCCTCATCAGGGCCCTGCGGAGTGCGCGCCCATGAAAGCCGTCATTTGCCAAAATTCGGAACTGCGGGTTGAACACGTTCTTGATCCGGTACCGCAACATGGTCACGCACTGATCAAAGTCCTGCGCTGCGGGATTTGCGGGTCGGACCTTCACATGCGGCGTCATTGCGATGCGATGAAGGCGGTCAACGACCGGCTGGGTTATCCCGCTTTGCCCAAGGCCAGCGATGCCTTTATTTTCGGGCATGAGATTTGCGGCGAAGTTCTCGATTATGGCCCGGGCACCAAGCGCAAGCTGAAGCGTGGCACCCGCGTAGTCGCACCTCCACTCGTGCGCTGGGGTAAAGAGATTGATTTGGCGGGGCTCTCGGCCCGGTCGAATGGCGGTTATGCCGAAATGATGTTGCTCGACGAACTGGTGCTAATGCCAGTACCGAATGGTCTTTCAGCCGATATGGCGGCCTTGACCGAACCGATGGCGGTCGCTTGGCACGCGGTGCGCCGTTCCGAAGTGAAGAACAAGGACGTTGCGGTCGTGGTTGGCTGCGGGCCTGTTGGCCTAGGCGTCATCGCGATCCTCAAGGCACGCGGAGTTGGCACAGTGATCGCCAGCGATTTCTCACCTGGCCGCCGCGCGCTGGCCACGGCCTGCGGAGCTGATGTCGTGATTGATCCGCGCGAAAGTTCGCCTTATGCAAACTGGGAGGAGTTTGGTTGGGTGACCACCTTCGGCGGCCTGCTCGAACTGGCTGTGGATACGCGTGAGGCGCTGGAGAAACTCCCCGTCCCATGGTGGACCGCATGGCGCTTGGCTGAAGCCCTTGGTCAAGCCCCCAAACGTCCGGTCGTGTTCGAATGCGTCGGCGTACCGGGTGTGATCAATGCGATCATCGACGGGGCTCCGTTATTTTCGCGGATCGTAGTGGTCGGCGTCTGTATGCAGGACGACCGGATCGAGCCGGCGATTGCGATCCAGAAAGAAGTCGAGCTGCGCTTCGTCTTCGGCCAATCGCCACTCGAATATCGCGACGCGCTGCACATGATCGCCGAGGGCAAGGTCAAATGCGCGCCGATAATAACCGGCGTTGTTGGGCTAGACGGTGTCGATGGCGCGTTTGCAGATTTAGGCGATCCGGAGCGACACGCCAAAATATTGATCGATCCAGAACGAAGTTCGGTTGGTGCTTGATCGAAAGTTGGTGGCGGGCTTCGACAAAATGCGAATGCCCGTGATGGGGGCCTTCAGCGACGGCCACTGCCGTGTCGTCGCGCTACCTGCAAAACTTACGTTAAAGACAATTATGCCCAGCGGCTGAACAAGATGTAACCAAGTTTCGCCAAAGCAGGAGGCGCGCAGTGGCCAAAAACTATGTGATATTCGGCTCCGAAATGTCGCCCTATTCGGTCAAGGTACGGTCCTATTTCCGATACAAGGGTCTAGCGCACCAGTGGATAGCCCATCGGGCCGAAAATGACGCCGAGTATCGCAAATTTGCCCGGCTTCTGATCGTGCCAACAGTAGCAACTCCCGAAGGGACAGGTCTGCAAGACTCGACCCCGATCATTGAGACGCTGGAAGCCGAATTCGCGGAACCAGCGATTCATCCGGAAGGTCCGGTGCTGGGCTTCATCTCGGCGCTTATCGAGGAGTTCGGTGATGAATGGGGCAACAAGCTCATGTTTCACCACCGCTGGTATGCCGAGGTCGATCGATTGGCTTCAGCGCAGACACTGGCGCGTTTGTCGTCGCCGTCAGCCGATTCAACCGTGATCGCTGACCTGACGAAATCCGTGCTGCTGCGAATGGCAGGCCGGGGACATTTTGTGGGATCGAGCGAGGCGACTGCCCCGCTCATCACCGATTACTACCTCAAGCTAATCGATATCCTAAACCCCCATCTGGCCACCCGGAAATATCTGTTGGGTGCGCGCCCTTCGTTCGGTGACTTCGGCCTGTCCGCTCAACTCTACGAAGCCTCGGTCGATCCCACCTGCGGTGCAATCATGCGGGCGCGCGGGCCGGTGGTGCTCGACTGGTGCCACCGCATGCTCGAACCCCGCCTCGACGGCCCGTTTGAAGAATGGGCGGCGCTGGAGCCAACACTGACACCGCTGCTGGCCTATATTGGCAAATATTTTCTGCCTTGGTCCAAGGCTAATGCAGCTGCGGTCATGGCCGGTGCCGATGCCTTTACGGTAGAACTTGCCGGACAAGACTATACGCAGCCGCCGCAAAAATACCACGCCAAGTCCCTCGCTGCGCTACGCTCTCGCTATGCTGCCACGCGCAATGATACCCTTGACGCGATCTTGGCGGTGTCGGGCTGCGTCGACGTCCTTAAGGGGGATAAGGGGGAGCGCTAGTGCCTAGCAGCCAGCGCAAGCCCGCTTGTCAGTACCCAAACGGGCAGTGCGCTCACACCTTCAAATAACAATCCGCCGATTAACCGCATGACTATGGCTTGCATGGATGCCGTGCACAGGGTCGCTCAAGATCCCAACATCCCCTTCAGCCCCGCAAAGGGACCGGCATCGTCACCGGCGACCCATTTGCGCTCGGTTTCGCGTGCACGCTCTGCTTCGCTGCGCGGAAACGGATCAAGTGCCAGGCCCAGTGTCTGCGCAACCGCTTCGCCCAGATCGACGCCGCCGCTGTCCATTTCGATCAGATCGCAGTCGTCGTTGCTCAGCTCGATTTCGTCGGTATCGCTGACCAACAGCGCGGGATCGACGAAGCGCAGGGTAAACGGCTCTGCGATATGCGTCGCGACGGGGTCGCCGGTGACGACACAGCGTTGAACAACGTCACCGGTCAGGCGGCCGGATGCTTCGATGCCCAGCGCGCTCGCGGTGAGCGTTGCGCGCGCGCTCAAGATGTTGAGCGTGACAAGGTCGAACCGGGCGGCCACGGCGGCGCACTCTTCAGTTGTGGCCTCGATGCTGACCTTGCGCGGCGTCGAACCAATCGCGTCGAGGGTGTAGCGGCGGCTGAACTCGGGCGTCATCCGAGTGTCCCGAAAAGCAGGGCCTCAAGCGCGACCGAATCGATCCGGTCGCGCAGGGCGGTTATTTGCGCCAAGGCGGCATCGGCATTCTCGGGCGTTTGCCCCCGCCACAATGTCCGGCCCAGCGTCGCGACATCGATTCCGGTGCGATAGGCACCAAGGCGTCCGCCGACGACAGCCAGAATCCCGCCGACCTGCTTGCCGACAACCAGGTCACCGAAGCCAATTTCGCGGATTTGCCCGTCCATGTCGGTGATGAAATGTTCGGTCAGCCGCACGGCCTCGACCTCGCGCCCTTCGTGCTCCAGCCGCAACAGGACGAGCGCGAGAACGAGCGACACCATATCGAATCGCCCGTCGACTGTGTCAGGAACGCCGTAGCGTGCATACCAGTGCGGCAAGCGCGCCTCGGCCACCACGGCGGCATAAAGTGCGCCTAAATCAAGGTCGCGTTTGCCGAACAGCCGGGCCAGAAACCCCGCCTTCCGCTCTTTGCTTGCTGTTGCTGTCATGTTTGGCATATTGCGGTGCGACCGCGCGGTTGCAATGTCGCAAAACCGTGCGCCGACGTTTGAAGAGTATTTCCCATGGCCGTATGGCGCACGCTAACGCTTGTTTCGATTGCTGCGATCACCCTGACTGCGGGATGCGCGCGAGTGCCGGGGCATCAGGGCTTTATCCTCGACCAGCAGCTTGCCGCTACGGTACGGCCGGGCGTCGACAATAAAGCGTCCGTGCAGGGTACGCTCGGTCGCCCCAGCTTCATTGGCCAGTTCGACGCGAATGACTGGTATTATGTGTCACGCGACACCAAGCAGCTGGCGTTCAAAATCCCGCGCGCGTCGGGACAGACGATTCTGCATGTCCGTTTCGACGGCGGCGGCAACGTCACATCGGTTGAGTCAGCGGGGCTCGAAAAGGTTGCGATGATCCGTCCGGTTAGGGACAAGACGCCGACGCTGGGCCGCGACCGCAGCTTCTTTCAGGAAGTCTTTGGCAATATCGGTCAAGTTGGCTCGGTCGGCCGCGGTGGTGGGACGACGGATAACCCTGACGGGAATTAAGGCTTAACGCGCCACCCCACCCGCTGCTAGCACCGCCAAGGTGACGAGCTCGCTCGCCGTCGAGGCCATGGTCGCGATCTGCACAGGTTTCTCCATACCGATCAGCATCGGCCCGATCACCGAATCACCGCCCAGTTCGCGCAGCAGTTTTGCCGACAGATTTGCTGACTGAAGCCCCGGCATGATGAGCACATTTGCCGGTCCCGACAGCCGGCTGAACGGATAATTGGCCATCACTTTCGGATTGAGCGCGACATCGGGGGCCATTTCACCCTCGAATTCGAAGCTAACATTGCGCTTTTCGAGCGCCGTGACCGCGTCCCGCAAGTTGGTCAGGAACGACCCTTCGGGATTGCCGAAGGTCGAATAGCTGAGGAACGCAACGCGTGGTTCATGCCCCATCGCACGGGCAACGGCGGCGGTTCCCTCGGCAATGTCCGCCAACTGTTCGGCGGTCGGGCGTTCGTTGACCGTCGTATCGGCCATGAACACCGTGTGTGACTGGCCGACGAGGACGTGCACACCGAACGGGATACGGCCCTCGGCAGGGTCGAGGACGCGGCGAATTTCGCGCATCGACTGGGCATAGGTGCGCGTCGTGCCGGTAATCATCGCATCGACTTCGCCCATTTTGAGCATCAGTGCGGCAAACACATTGCGGTCCTGGTTGACCATGCGTTCGACTTCGCGGCGCAGATAGCCGCGACGCTGGAGCCGTTCGTACAGCTTGTCGATCATCGCAGGAACCAGCGGCGAGTTGCGGCTGTTGTGAACCTCGAACTGCTCGGGCTTGTCGACCCCCAGCGCCGACAGCCGCTCGTGCACGTCGTCGCGACCGACCAGCACCGGAATGCCATAACCCCCGTCGCGGAACGCAATCGCGGCGCGGAGTACAACCTCTTCCTCGCCCTCGGCAAAAACGACGCGTTTGGGATGCGCGCGCGCCCCTTCATAGGCGAGACCGAGCACCGACGTCGTCGGGTTCAGCCGTGCGCGCAGCGACGTCCGGTATTCGTCCATGTCGAGGATGGGTCGCGTGGCGACGCCCGATTCCATGGCTGCCTTGGCAACGGCGGCAGGCACGACTTCCATAAGGCGCGGGTCGAACGGGGCGGGGATGATGTAATCACGCCCAAAGCTCCACGCGCGGCCTCCGTAAGCTGCGGCGACTTCTTCGGGCACCTGTTCACGGGCGAGTTCGGCAATGGCGTTGGCCGCCGCGATCTTCATTTCCTCGTTGATTGCGGTTGCGCGCACGTCGAGCGCCCCACGGAAAATAAACGGGAAGCCGAGGACGTTGTTGACCTGGTTGGGATAGTCCGAACGCCCGGTCGCGACGATGCAATCGGGGCGGACGGCTTTCGCGGCAGGCGGCGTAATCTCCGGATCGGGGTTGGCCATCGCAAATATGATCGGCGACGGGGCCATTTTTTCGAGGAAAGCCGGGGTCAGCGCGTCCTTTGCCGACAGTCCGAGGAAAATATCGGCACCAACGAGCGCCTCCTCCAGCGTCCGGCAGTCGGTCTTGGCGGCATGGGCGGACTTCCACTGGTCCATGCCCTTTTCGCGGCCCTGATAGATCACGCCCGACCGGTCGCACATGATGACATTGTCGTGGCGCACGCCCATCGCCTTGATCAGCGCCGTGCACGCAATGGCCGCTGCGCCGGCGCCGTTCACCACCACCTTGACGTCCTTCATGTCGCGGCCCGTCAGCAGTACAGCATTGATGAGTCCCGCCGCAGTGATGATCGCAGTGCCATGCTGGTCATCGTGCATCACCGGAATTTTCATCCGCTCTTTCAGCGCCTGCTCGATGATGAAGCATTCCGGGGCCTTGATGTCCTCTAGGTTGATGCCGCCGAATGTCGGCTCCATCAGCGCGACGGCGTTGATGAACGCTTCGGGGTCTTCGGTCGCCAGCTCGATGTCGATCGAATCAACATCGGCGAAGCGTTTGAACAGGACCGCCTTGCCCTCCATCACCGGTTTTGACGCAAGCGCGCCCAGATTGCCGAGGCCCAGAATCGCGGTGCCGTTGGAGATCACCGCGACGAGGTTGCCTTTGGCGGTGTAATCATAGGCGGTGGCGGGGTCTTCGGCGATGGCGCGGACAGGGACTGCGACGCCGGGCGAATACGCCAGCGACAAGTCACGTTGCGTCGCCATCGGCTTTGACGCGACGATTTCGATCTTGCCCGGACGGCCCGACGAATGGAACAGCAGCGCCTCGCGCTCTGAAAACTGGACGTTGGCTTCCTCGGACATCGATTTCCCCTCTGGGCTTCCCCTACGTTATCCGCGTGATTGGGGGAATGCCACTTTCGCCACTTTGCCGGGCGTGTATGCAAAAGAAGTGACCAATCCGCCGAATCCGCCCCCGACGCCTATGATGGCGCAATATCACACGCTGAAGGCCGAAGCGCCCGATTGCCTGTTGTTTTACCGGATGGGTGATTTTTTCGAATTGTTCTTCGACGACGCCCGCGCGGCGGCGGCGTGTCTTGATATTGCGCTGACCTCGCGCGGTGAACATGACGGCGAGAAAGTGCCGATGTGCGGTGTACCGGTCCATGCGGCGGATGCCTATCTGGCGCGGCTGATCCGGGGTGGATTCCGTGTCGCGATCGCCGAGCAGATCGAAAGCCCGGCAGAGGCAAAGGCGCGCGCCAAAAACGGCGGCGGCAAGTCGATCGTCAACCGCGCGATCGTGCGCGTCGTCACCGCAGGGACGCTGACCGAAGATGTGCTCCTTGACGCAAAGGCGAGTAATTGGCTGGTCGCCGTCGCGCGGACCGGTGGCATCCGGGCCTTTGCTGCTGCTGATGTTTCGACGGGGGCATTCGAGGTCGGCGAAATTGGCTCCGATGCCCTAGATGCAGAACTTGCGCGATTGTCGCCTTCGGAAATCATTGTCCAGCCCCAAGCGGGCATTAGCGGAATCGAGCGCCCCGCTGCTGATTTCGATTCGGCCAGAGGCGAAGCTCGCCTAAGCGCGCTTCACGATGTCGCCACCCTCGACGGCTTTGGTGCGTTCACGCGGGCGGAACTGGCGGCGGCGGGTGGCCTGCTCGCCTATCTCGACCATGCTGGTAAGGGGACGCTGCCCTTCCTCGGCGCGCCCGTGCGTCGCACCACCGCCGAGCATATGGCTATTGACGCCGCGACTCGCGAAAGCCTGGAGCTGACCCAAGCGACGGGCGGCGGGCGCAAGGGCAGCTTGCTCGACACCATCGACCGCACGGTAACAGGGGCAGGCGCGCGAATGCTTGCCAGCGACCTGTCCGCGCCGCTCACCGACCGTGCCGCCATCGACGCGCGGCTCGATCTGGTCGCGCATTGGGCCGACGACGGCATCGGGCGCGAGGAATTGCGTGCGACGTTGCGGGCTATCCCCGATGTGGCGCGGGCGCTGGCCCGACTGTCGGCAGGACGGGGCAGCCCGCGCGACTTGGGCAGTTTGCGCGACGGCCTCGCCCGCGCATGGGAATTGCGCGAACGGCTCGACCGTGCCGAAGTCCCGCGTCTGCTGCGCGACCTGCTGCCCGCGCTGGCAGGTCATGGCGCCCTGATTGACCGGCTCACCCGTGCGCTGGTCACCGAACCGCCGGTCGATGCGGCCAACGGCGGCTATATCGCCGCGGGCTACGATGCCGCACTCGACGATTTGCGCGATGCGGGCGGGATGGGACGGCGCGAGATTGCCGCGCTCGAACTTGCTTTCCGCGACCGCACCGGCATCGCGACGCTCAAGATCCGCCACAATGGCGTGCTCGGCTATCATGTCGAGGTGCCGGCGCGCGCCGCCGATCCGCTGATGGACGCCGCCTCGGGTTTCACCCACCGCCAGACGCTTGCCGGTGTGGTGCGCTTCAACGCCCCCGAACTCCACGAAGTCGCGATGCGCGTAACCCAAGCGGGCAGCCATGCGCTGGCCGCCGAAGCCGCGCATTTCGAGGAATTGACGGCGTTGGCGCTGGCCTCGGCGCGGACGATTTCGGCGACGGCGGAGGCACTGGCGCGCCTGGACGTCGCCAGCGCCAACGCGCAGGCCGCTGTCGAGTGCGACTGGTGTCGCCCGCATGTCGTCGATCACCCGTGTTTCGACGTCGCGGGCGGGCGGCATCCGGTGGTCGAGGCGGCGGTCGCCAAGTCCGGTGGGCGCTTCGTTGCCAATGATTGCGCGCTCGACGCCACCAAAGAATCAGGGGCCGACCGCCTGTGGCTCGTCACCGGCCCCAATATGGGCGGCAAATCGACCTTCCTGCGCCAGAACGCGCTGATCGCCGTGATGGCGCAGGCGGGGTGCTTCGTGCCCGCCAAGCGCGCCACCCTCGGCCTCGTCGACCGCCTGTTCAGCCGCGTCGGCGCGTCGGACAATCTGGCGCGGGGGCGCTCGACCTTCATGGTCGAAATGGTCGAGACGGCGGCGATTCTGGCGCAAGCCACCGAGCGCAGCTTCGTGATTCTCGACGAAGTGGGACGCGGCACCAGCACCTATGACGGCCTCGCCATTGCCTGGGCGGTGGTCGAGGCGGTGCACGAGGTCAACCAATGCCGCTGCCTGTTCGCGACGCACTATCACGAACTCACCCGCCTCGCCGAAAAGCTGTCGGCCCTGTCTCTCCACCACGTCCGCGCCCGCGAATATAAGGGCGACCTCGTGTTGCTCCACGAACTCGCGAGCGGCCCCGCCGACCGCAGCTACGGCATCGCGGTGGCACGTCTGGCGGGCATGTCCCCCGCCGTGTTGGCGCGCGCGAAATCGGTGCTGGCGAAACTGGAGGCCGGTCGCGCCAAGACCGGCGGGCTGGCAGCGGGGCTGGACGACCTGCCGCTGTTCTCAACACTGGTCGAAGAGGTGAAGGCC
>JANNCK010000032.1:0-2202 GCA_031386545.1 Sphingomonadales bacterium | reverse complement strand
GCCGATGCAAAGCCTATGGCAACGGCGTGATGGTCGTTACCTGCCATGGCCTCGACGGCCTTGCCGAAGCGATGCCGGTCATGGCCCGGGCGTTTGAACCCCAGTTTGGGGAAGCGTGGACGACGTCGCAATGCACGGGTGTCCTTGCGATGCCGGGCGCACAATTGTTGATTGCGCGGGCGCCCGATCCAGTTGGTTTCGCCCTAATCCGGACTGTGATTGATGAAGCCGAGCTGATGTTGTTGGCTGTCGCGCCCGAGCTGCGGGAACAGGGTTTCGGTCGCGCACTGTTGCAAAACAGCATTGATCTGGTGACTGCATCGGGCGTTACAAGCTACTTCCTTGAAGTGCGTAGTGATAATCCCGCCATAATTCTTTACCAAAATCTAGGGTTTAGCCAGGTCGGTGTTCGGCGCGACTATTATCGAGGACTCGACGGTCACCATCGTGATGCCCTGACCTACCGACTGTCCTTGCGCTAAAATTGGATAACAATAGATCGAATAGTTCGTCTATCTACAAGACATTGCACATGGATTCGTACCGCGCGCAGTATTAAACAACTAACTGAAAACAAGGATCGGATTGGCTCATGGCCGACGAAAACGAAATGCAGGAAACCTTTATCACGCTGACTGCCGACATTGTCGCGGCGCACGTCAGCAACAACAGTGTTGCGGTCAACGACTTGCCGACGCTGATCTCGAACGTGCACGGCGCGCTTGCCGCGCTTGTTGGCCCGCCTCCCGCTGCGCCCGTAGTCAAGCAGGAACCAGCAGTTTCGATCCGCTCGTCGATCAAGCCTGACTATGTCGTGTGCCTTGAGGACGGTAAAAAGCTGAAAATGCTCAAGCGCCACCTGATGACGCACTACAATATGACGCCGGACCAGTATCGCGCGAAATGGGGCCTGCCTGCCGATTATCCGATGGTCGCCCCCAACTATGCCGAACAGCGCCGGATGCTCGCCAAGAGCATCGGTCTGGGCACCAAGCGCCGCAAGCCGCGCTAAATCCAGTCGGTTGCGCCTAATGCACTTTGCGGCGGCGCTGGCTTTGCGCTAGCGTCGCCACAATGCACCGTAGAATCGACATCGAGGCGCTCTGCGCCGAAAAAGGGCTCCGGATTACCGAGCAACGCCGCGTCATCGCGCGTGTGCTTTCCGAAGCAGAAGATCATCCCGACGTTGAGGCGCTTCATTCACGGTCGGCCGCGATCGATCCGGGCATTTCGATTGCCACGGTCTATCGCACCGTTCGCCTGTTTGAAGAGGCCGGTATACTTGAGCGCCATGATTTCGGTGACGGTCGCTCGCGATACGAGGCCGCAGCGGAGGCGCATCACGATCATCTGATCGATGTCGAAACTGGCAAGGTTATCGAGTTCGTCGATCCCGAACTGGAAGCACTGCAAAAAGTCATTGCCGAAAAGCTTGGGTTCCGGCTCGTCGATCACCGTATGGAACTCTATGGCGTCGCCATCGACCGCCCGGCCTAGCGCGGCGCAATTTAGCCAATCACGGCTGGATGCAGCTGCCGGTCGACCGCCCCCCATTACGTTGATGGGGTGGACCCGGATCGGCCTTCGCGCCGCAGGGATTGTCGCGATTCTGATCCCGCTGGTCGTGTTGCATTATTTATGGCGCGCGACGCGTCTGTCGTCGCCATGGCCGCGACTGTTTCTCGGCTGGACAGGGTGGATTGCCGGCGCGCGGGCAGAACGCCTCGGCAAACCGGTCCGCCGCGATGTCGTGTTTATCTCGAATCATATCAGCTGGATTGATATTCTTGTCATTGCCGGAGCGAGCGGGAGCGCGTTTGTCGCCAAGGCAGAGATTCGCGCTGCGCCGATTGTCGGCTGGCTATCAACGCTCAACCGCACCGTATTTGTGTCGCGCGAAGACCGTGTCGGTGTCGGTGAGCAGATCGACCGGCTGCGCGAGGCATTGGCCGATACCTGGTCGGTGACGATTTTTCCGGAGGGGACGACCAACGACGGGCGCTCGTTACTGCCGTTCAAATCGTCGCTGCTGAAAATACTTGAACCGGCGCCGCCCGGCGTCGTCGTCCAGCCGTTGATGCTCGACTATGGGAACATCGGACCGGACATCAGCTGGTTGGGCATCGAGACCGGCAAAGATAATGCGCTGCGTGTACTGGCGCGGCGCGGCAGTTTCCGTGTCGGCGTCCGCTTTCTCGAACC
>JANNCK010000406.1:0-1746 GCA_031386545.1 Sphingomonadales bacterium | reverse complement strand
GACATATTGTCGTCGCAGTCGAATTTGAGCGGCTACAAGGCGGTGCTCGATGCGGCAGGCGAGTACGGCAAAGCTTTCCCGATGATGATGACGGCGGCCGGTACGGTTACTGCCGCGCGTGTCTTCGTTATGGGTGTCGGCGTTGCGGGGCTGCAGGCGATTGCCACGGCACGGCGGCTGGGCGCACAGGTTTCGGCCACCGACGTGCGGTCGGCGACCAAGGAACAGATCGAATCGCTGGGCGCGAAAGCGATCTTCGTCGAGGATGTGAAGGGCATCGAGGGCGAAGGCGCGGGCGGCTATGCCACCGAAATGTCCGACGAATATAAGGCGGCACAGGCAGCACTCGTGTCGAGCCATATTGCCAAACAGGACATCGTTATCACCACCGCGCTGATCCCGGGACGGCCTGCGCCGCGCCTGATTTCGGATGCACAGATCGCCAGCATGAAACCGGGTAGCGTGATCGTCGATCTCGCGGTCGAGGCGGGCGGTAATGTCGAGGGCGCGGTCGCCGGGCAGGTGGTCGAGATTCACGGCGTTAAGATCGTCGGGCATCGCAACGTGCCGTCGCGCCTCGCCACCGACGCGAGCGCATTGTTCAGCCGCAACCTCTACAACTTCCTGAGCGCCTTTTGGGACAAAGAAGCGGGCAAGCCCGTGCTTGACGAGGAGATCGGCAACGCGATCCGCCTGACGCAGGGCGGCAAGGTCGTGAACGAGCGGTTGCTGAGTGCATGAGCAATTCACCACTCCTCCCCGGAACGGGGAGGTGGCGCGAAGCGCCGGAGGGGCCTCGCCGCGCGCGCTGAAACCGGCGACTGTGCTTGCAAGACGGCTCCGCAAAGAAATGTCACTGGCTGAAGTTCTGCTTTGGCAGCAACTTCGCGCCCAGAAGCTGGGCGTAAAGTTCCGCAAGGGGCACGGTGTCGGACCCTATGTCGCCGATTTTTATTGCTGCCCGCTTCGTCTCGCGATCGAGGTCGATGGCGAAGTGCACGAGCGCGAGCGACAGCCTGAATATGATGCCGGACGCGATGCGTTCTTTCGTGAAAATGGCCATGAGGTTCTTCGTATTCCGGCGACGGACGTTCTTCGCAATTTGGCCGGTGTCGTCGAAATGATTTCGTTGCGCGTGGCAACGCCCCTCCGGCGCTCCGCGCCACCTCCCCGTTCCGGGGAGGAGTAAGGAAAACCAATGGACTTCATCAGCATCCTTTCCATCTTCGTGATGGCCTGTTTCGTCGGCTATTATGTCGTGTGGTCGGTCACGCCTGCGCTGCACACGCCGTTGATGGCGGTGACCAATGCGATTTCCAGCGTCATCATCGTCGGCGCGCTGGTCGCGGCCGCGGCGTCGGGTGCACCGGGGGCGAAATGGCTCGGGCTGCTCGCGGCGGTGATGGCCAGCGTCAACATCTTCGGCGGGTTTGCGGTCACATCGCGGATGCTGGCGATGTACAAGAAGAAGGACCGCTAAGTTGGAACACGTCGCGGTCCCTGCTTGGGTTTCCATCGCCTATCTGATTTCGGGCGTCCTGTTCATCTTGGCGCTGCGGGGGCTTTCGTCGCCGTCGACTAGTCAGGCGGGCAACCGCTATGGCATGATCGGTATGGCGATTGCCGTGGTAACGACGCTGGTCACACACGACGTCGCGTCGCTGCCCGAGATCGGCGCTGCCATCGCCGTTGGTGCCGTCATCGGCATCGTCACGGCACGCCGTATCAAGATGACCGACATGCCGC
>JANNCK010000416.1:0-1736 GCA_031386545.1 Sphingomonadales bacterium | reverse complement strand
AAGTTGGTCTCGATGATGCCGCTGCGTCCGCCGCCGACGGCGCTCGCAGAGGCGAGCGCCAGATCATGCGCGTTGCCGCTTGCATCCTGATGCACCGCGATCAGGCAGGGCACGCCGCCGCCGCGCACATATTCGCTGCGGACGGTGTGGCCCGGCCCCTTGGGCGCGATCATCACGACGTCGAGGTCGGCGCGCGGTTCGATCAGGCCGAAGTGGACGTTGAGGCCATGTGCGAACGCGAGCGTCGCGCCCTGTTTCAGGTTTGCGTGCAAATCGTCGGCATAGATCGCCGCCTGATGTTCATCGGGGGCGAGGATCATGACGACATCGGCCCAGGCGGCGGCGTCTTTGTTTGCCATCACCTTGAACCCGGCGTTGATCGCCTTGGCGGCGGTCGCGGAGCCCTCGCGCAGCGCGACGGCGATGTCGGCGACGCCCGAGTCCTTCAGGTTCTGGGCATGGGCGTGGCCCTGGCTGCCGTAGCCAAGGATCGCGACTTTCTTGCCCTTGATGATGCCGATGTCGGCGTCGCTGTCGTAATAAACGCGCATTGTTGTTTCCCCGCTCTAGCTCCTCTCCCCCTGCGGGAGAGGATACGAAGACTTGGCCTCGCCACCTGGCGAGGCTTAGTCGAAGTTGGTGAGGGGTTGGCAAGAGAAGCTGATCGACCGCCGACCCCTCACTCTCCCACTGCCAAGCGGCAGCGGGCCCCTCCCTCTCCCGCAAGGGGGAGAGGGGTAAAATCTTAAACCGCTGTCTTCCCCCGCGCCATCGCGACGATGCCCGTGCGGGCAACCTCGACCAGCCCGATTTCGCCCATCAGCTCGACGAACCGGTCGATCTTGGTGCTGGCCCCGGTCACTTCGAACACGAAACTCGCAATCGTCGTGTCGACGACATTGGCGCGGAACACTTCGGCCAGCCGCAGTGCCTCGATCCGGTGCTCGCCGACGCCTGCCACCTTCACGAGTGCCAGTTCGCGCTCGATGTGCTCGCCCAGCACGGTCAGGTCGGTGACCTTGTGCACCGGCACCAGCCGGTCGAGCTGCGCGACCACTTGCTCGATGACCGCAGCGGTGCCGCTGGTCACGATGGTCACCCGCGACACCGCGTCGTCGGCGCTGATGTCCGCGACGGTCAGGCTCTCGATGTTGTAGCCGCGCGCCGAAAACATGCCCGCGATGCGCGCGAGCACACCGCTTTCATTGTCCACTGTGACGGAGAGTGTGTGACGCTCGATGGGGCCGGTTTTGATGTGCATTATTCTTTCCCGAGCGAAGGCGAGGGACTACTTCGAGCGCAGCCGAGAAGGCGCTCTTGCGGCTTGGGCCTCGACTGCGCTCGGCAGCGCCCCTCGTCTTCGCTCGGGGAAGAGCCAATATTGTCGCCCATCACACCAGCGCCTTCGCTTCGTCATCCATCGTGCCGACCACGCCGACCGGATCGAGGATCATTTCGTTGTGCGCGCTCCCACTCGCGATCATCGGGAAGCAGTTCGCCAGTTTCGCGACCATGCAGTCGAAAATCACCGGCCCGTCATGCGCGAGCATCTCGGCAATCGCGCCGTCGAGCTCGGCGGGGTCCGAACAGCGGATGCCCTTCCACCCATAGGCTTCGCCCAGTTTCACGAAATCGGGCAGGCTGTCCGAATAGCTTTCCGAATAACGGCTTTCATATGTCAGCTCCTGCCACTGGCGGACCATGCCCATATATTCGTTGTTGAGGATGAAGATCTT
>JANNCK010000395.1:0-5915 GCA_031386545.1 Sphingomonadales bacterium | reverse complement strand
GGCGCTTGCGCTTACCAGCGTTGTTGCTCTCGGCTTCAGCGCGTCGGCTGCCAATGCAGCGACGGCCTCGGCAACCGCCCGGGCAACTATCCTCAGACAGATCACTGTCACTCGGACATCCGATCTCGACTATGCCACGATTGTGACCGGCGCTGCTGCATCGACCGTGATTGTCACTCCGGCGGGCGCCCGCACCTGCGGCGTGGGCCTGACCTGCACCGGTACGGCGACTGCAGCGGCCTTCGCAGTTGTCGGCACCATCGGCCAAGTGGCAACGATTTCGGTACCCGCGACGGTCACGCTGACCTCGGGTGCCAACACCATGACGTCAACTCTCGTCTCGTCGGCAGCAACATTGACACTCGCAGCGACCAACAGCTTCGAAGTCGGCGGCACGCTGGCGGTTGGCGGCGGTCAGGCGGATGGCGTTTACACCGGCACGTTCACCGCAACGGTCGACTACCAGTAATCGGCTAGTCCTCCCGAAAAAGGCCCGTCGACCTCGCAGTCGGCGGGCTTTTTCGTTTTTTGATCAGGGTTACCGCTATCTTAACCCGTTTTGGCTAGTCCGTAGGGGAGTTCTCAATAGTCCCGGACCAGCCTGATATGACCCTTGCCCGTACCATTGCTTTTGTTCTTGCCGCCACCGTTGCCACCCAACCGGCGCAGGCGGCGGGCGACTTGCTCGTCGCGCCGACTCGCGTTGTGCTTGAGGGCGGGCGCGGGACCGAACTCATTCTGAACAATGTCGGCAATGAACCGGCGACTTACCGCATCTCGCTCGAACTGCGGCGCATGACTGCCGAGGGTCGCCTTGAGGAAGTCGCCACCGGTACCGAGACCGACAAGGAAAAGGCGACATTGGCAATGGTCAGCTATGCGCCGCGCCGTGTCACTCTGCCGCCGAACCAACCGCAAGTGATCCGCGTTGGTGCGCGGATCTCGCCCGAATTGCCCGACGGTGAATACCGTGCGCACATGCTGTTCCGCGCAGTTCCCGATGCCCAGCCGGTGGTCGAGGGTCCACGCGAAGGCGTCTCGATTGCGCTCACCCCGATTTATGGCGTGACCATTCCGATCATTGTCCGCAAAGGGGCACTGAAGGCGACCGCTACCATTTCCGGTGTTCAGCTAGTCCGCGACGCCGGGCAGACGTCGCTTGCGTTCAATCTTACGCGTAGCGGCGACCGCTCGGTTTATGGCCGGGTCCGCGTCACCAAGGCTGGAGTTGCCAAGCCGGTTTATGAAGCGCGCGGGATCGCGGTCTATGCCGAACTGTCGGCCCGCACCGTTGCCTTGCCGCTTACGCCCGAGGCAGCTGCGGCGCTGACTGGCCCGGTGACCGTCCAGTATCTTGAAGACAATGATGCCGGCGGCTTGATCGCCGAGGCGCAAGGGCTGCTGCGCTAAAGCGGCGGCCTGCGAGCACAAAACCCATGAACCGGTGGATGCGAAAGGGGCTGGCGGCACTGACCGCCATGGCTGCGCTCGCGCAAGCCATGCCCGCGCATGCCGCTTGGTCCCCGAATTCTGATGATGCCCTGCTTTTCGACGTGCGTACTGGTCCGTATCGTGTCGGTGACGGGGTGCGTGGTTACGAAACGCCGACCGGCGTGTGTGTCGATCTCGCCGATACGCTGATGGCGCTCGACATTCCGATCCGTCTCGACAAAAAGTTGCGCCGCGCAACCGGCTGGGCGTTCGAGGAGCGCCGGTCTGTCGTCATTGATCGCGCAGCCGGTACAGAACAAATCATGAACAGTGCGCGCGAAGTTGCGCCGGACGATATTCGCGACACGCCGGAGGGCTGGTGCGTCTCGACCGTCGCATTGTCGCGCTGGTTTGGCGCAACTTTTACAGCTGATACCAACAACGCGCTGCTTGTGGTCAAATCCGACCGCAAATTACCGCCCGAAGCCGCCGCCGAACGGCGCGCCCGCGCCGCGACCGCGCGGCCAGACACGAGTTTCGACCTCGCCAGCCTGCCGCAGTCGCGGATCAGCTTTAGGGGGATCAAGCCACCTGCGGTCGACGTGGTTGCCAGCATCGGTGGCCTGCGCGACCGGGCCAGCGGCAGCCGTTTCGACGCCCAATATGAAATCTACGCGGCAGGCGAAGTCGGTCCGGTCGCCTACAACGCGCGCCTGTCGTCGGACCGCAGCGGCCTGCCCTCGACGTTGCGGGTGCAGGCCTATCGCACCGATCCCAAGGGCGGGCTGCTCGGGCCGCTCAAGGCAACGACTGTGGCGGCAGGCGATGTTCAGGGGTTTTCGACCCCGCTTGTGGCGGTTTCGAGTGCCGGACGCGGGGCGATGGTCACCAACCGCCCCATCGAACGCTCTGACCGTTTCGACAAGATTGACCTGCGCGGCGAATTGCCGCGCGGCTGGGATGCAGAACTCTACCGCAACGGCCAGCTCATTGCCTTTGCCCAGGACCGCGCCGACGGTCGTTACGAATTCCTCGATGCCGCCCTTCAATACGGGCAAAACCGGTTTGAGGTGGTGCTTTACGGTCCACAGGGACAAGTCCGGCGCGAGATTAAAAGCGTGCCGGTCGGGTTCGACAGCATCCCGCCGCGCCAGACGTTTTACTGGGCTGGCCTCCACGAGGACGGGCGCGACCTGATCAATCTGGGCCGTTCCCCCAGCTTTGGACGCGGTGGCTGGCGCGGAACATTCGGGCTGGAACGCGGTCTAAACGCCAAGACGTCAGTTTCCGCTTTCGCCCACAGTCTGATCGTCGATGGACTGGGCCGTCAAAACTATGTCGAGGCGTCGCTGCGACGTGCTCTGGGGTCAGCGTTGCTCGAAGTGTCGGGATCAGCCGAGCTTCGCGGCGGTTATGCGCTCAGGGCACAGGCCATCGGTGAGATTAAGCGCACACGCTACACCGTCGAAACGATCTGGGCGAACGGGTTTCGCTCCGACCGGCTTCAGGCGGGCGTCACCGGGCTGCATTCGATCACGATCGACCAGTTGTTCGGCAATGGACGGTCATCAATACCGGTTAGTATCGCCGCGCGGTTGACGACGCGGTCAACAGGGATCGACACGCTAGATGTCACCTCGCGGGTCTCAGCCAATGTCGGTCGCATATCGCTGACCGGTGAACTGCGCTGGCGCGATGATCTGGTCAAATTCGGCCCCGACCCTGCCGGCGTCATGGAGGCAGGTCTACTCGCCAACGCCCGCATCGGTCGGGTCCGGCTGCGCGGCGAGGCGCGCTTTCGCCTGTCGCCCGAAACCCAGTTCGAAAGCGCAACTCTGGTTGGCGAATGGTCGGCGGGGCGCGGCAACGACGATGTGTCGGGCGGTGGCGCATCATGGCGGGCAGAGGTTGGCTATGACCGCGGCCTTGACCGCGCCCGAGTCGGGCTTGGCTATGTCCGCCGTTTCGACCGGCTGGCCCTGACCGCCAGTGCGGAAGCGGCGAGCGACGGATCGGTCGCAGCTGGCCTCAATCTCGCTTTCAGCCTCGGCCCTGATCCGCGCAATGGCGGTATCCGCATGACCTCCGAAAAGCTCGCCTCACGCGGGACAGCTCTGGTGCGCGTCTATCGCGACCTGAACAGTAATGGGCGTCATGACTTCAACGAGCCGTGGGAAAAGGACGTAGGCGTTACGGCAGGTCGGGTACCGGTCGACCAGCCAACCAATACACGCGGCGAGACTTTGGTCGATGGGCTGGAGCCGTTCCAGCCGGTGCTGATCGGGATTGATTCGGGCTCGCTCCCCGATCCAATGGTCCAGCCGTCGCTGCCCGGCATGGTCATCACGCCGCGTCCCGGCGTCGTCGCGGTAATCGAATTACCGTTGGTCGGGGCGGGCGACATCGACGGCACGCTGGTGCGGGTTGCGGGCGGGTCAATCGAAGGGGTCGATCTCGAACTGCTCGATGCCGAACGGCGCATTGTCGCGCGGACACGGACCGATTTCGACGGTTTCTTCTTGTTCGATCGGGTAGCTTATGGGCGTTACACCGTGCGGATTACCCAGCTCGCGGCTGATGCGGTCAAGCTGTCGCCGGTGCTCGCGGCACGCGCGGACGTCGGGCCGCAACAGCCATCGGCACATCTGGGGGCGGTCGCCGCGGAGCCAGCGACGGTGCGGGCGGCGGGTAAGTGAGGGGGAGGCGCCCTATCCCGTGATTTGTCGCCCCGAACTTGATTCGGTGCAGAGCTACTTAGGATTGGTTTCCGCCGTGGCAAAGCCACCCTTCGACTGCCTGCCAAGGCAGGCGCTCAGGACAGGCTGGGTCGAGCGAAGCTCGCCCCGTCGGCCCTCGCCTTGGCGAGGCCGGTCTGATCGCCGGGTGCCCGACGATAGCTTCGCTATCGGCTGGCGCGATCAAACTTGGTGCGGTCGAGAAGACTCGAACTTCCACGGCCTTTCGGCCACAACGACCTCAACGTTGCGCGTCTACCAGTTCCGCCACGACCGCACAGTCATGCCCTCCTGCCGGTAAGGGCGGGAGGAGGTAGGAGCGCGCCCCTAGCAAAGCGATGCGGCGGGAGCAATGCCCCGTTTGTCACACAGCTCGCGGTGCTATCTGGCAGCAGCGCCGATGAAAACGAACTTCAGTTTCACGGCATTGTTCGGTGGATTGACCGTCGCCGAATCGAACGACACCGACTTGCGTGGCCCGACCGTCGTGGCGGGCCGGGGGATCGTCCATGTATAGACGACGCGGCCCTGTACATCGCGCATCTCGACGAGGATGTCATAAAGCGGCTGGTCGCTGTCGGTCGGATTGACGATCCGGCCCGAGACCGGAAGCACAACCGCGCCGCTCGCCTGGGTGCGCGGCGGGTCGGCCTTGGCCATGATAAGCAACGGGACATCGAACTCGCCACCGCCGATGCCGAACAGCGCCATGACCCGCGACGGCCCGTACCACGCCACAGCGCCGCCAATGCCCGCGAGTGCGACCGCCGCCGACACGGCGTAAATTGTCCACATTTTCGCTGGATTGCGCCGCGCGCGAAAGGGCGGCTCGTGCGCATAGGCGTCGTAATCGGGATCAACAATATCGTCCACAACTGGATTGGACGGCGGCGCGGGTTCGGGCTCGCGTTCCCTTGGCGTCGGGGCAGCTGCACCGGGTGGCACAGTTGCAATTTTTGGCGCAACGGATGCCGCCGCCCTTGTTTCGGTTGTTGTTCGCTCGACCAGATCAAGCATGGGCAGGTTCGGCGGATCCTGGAACCAGCTGTGGCGGCACGAGGCGCAGCGGACCTGCCGTCCCGAAACCCCGACCGCGCTGTCGGGCACAACATAGCGGGTACGGCAAGCAGGGCAGGACAGGATCACTGGGTTACGCACCTCATAAGTGTCTGGCGGTAAAGCACCCTTGCCGCCATGCTGGCAAGGCTCGCGTGACGTTCGTTGTTGTTGTGGCGGCTTTACGGACCCGCCCCCGCCGTGCGATTGGCACAAGCACCAGAAGCAGGATTACACGGCGCGCATGGCCAATATCGTCCAGTTCGACAATGTCGGCCTGCGCTACGGCACAGGGGCGGAGACGCTGTCGGACGTGTCGTTCTCGCTGGCGAGTGGCAGTTTTTATTTTCTGACCGGCCCGTCGGGCGCTGGCAAGACGTCGCTTTTGCGTCTGCTCTACCTTGCCCAGCGCCCCAGCCGTGGCGCAATCCGCCTGTTCGGCGAGGATCTGGTGACAATGCCGCGTGACCGCTTGCCCAAGCTGCGGCGACGGATCGGTGTGGTGTTTCAGGATTTCCGGCTGGTCCCGCACCTCTCCGCCTTTGACAATGTCGCGCTTCCGTTGCGCCTGTCGGGCACCGACGAGCGCGAGATTGCCGCACCGGTCGAGGAAATGCTGGCGTGGGTGGGCTTGTCCGACCGGGCGACGGCGCGGCCCGCAACGCTGTCGGGTGGCGAGCAGCAGCGTGTGGC
>JANNCK010000394.1:0-1543 GCA_031386545.1 Sphingomonadales bacterium | reverse complement strand
TTCGAGCATTTTCAGCGTCTCTTCGACCGCCTCCTCGCGCGTCGCGTGCGCGGTGTGCCCCTCCTGCCACAGGAATTCGCTTGTCCGCAGGAACATCCGCGTCCGCATTTCCCAGCGCACGACGTTCGCCCATTGGTTGATGAGCACCGGCAAGTCGCGCCACGACTGCACCCAGCGCGCCATCGCGGTGCCGATGACGGTTTCGGACGTGGGCCGCACGATCAGCGGTTCTTCGAGCTTTGCCGTGGGGTCAGGAACCAGCCCACCCTTGCCGTCCGCAATCAGCCGGTGATGCGTGACGACCGCCATTTCCTTGGCAAAGCCATCGACATGCGCGGCTTCTTTCTCGAAGTAGGACAGCGGAATGAAGATCGGGAAATAGCAATTCTCGTGCCCGGTTTCCTTGATCCGCTGGTCGAGCAATTTCTGGATGCGCTCCCAAATGCCGTAGCCCCACGGCCGGATAACCATGCAGCCGCGCACGCCCGAATCCTCGGCCATGTCGGCTTCCTTGATGACATCCTGATACCAGGCGGCGAAATCGGCGGCGCGGGTGACCGAAAGGGCGTGTTTCATGGGGAGGTGCTTTGACGGAGCCGCCCGCGAACGGCAAGGGGAAGGCGTGCCAGACCGCATCATCCCCGCCATCGTCTTCCGGCTTGTCTCGGTGCTCGCGTTCGCGACGATGGGTGCGATGATCAAGATTGCCGAGACGCGCGGCGCGGGGCTGGCCGAGCTGTTGTTTTTTCGACAGGCGCTGGCAATGCCGGTGGTGCTGACGGCGGTATTGCTCGGGCCGGGGCTGGCAACGCTGAAGACCCAGCGCCTGCCCGCGCACATCCTGCGGACGACAATCGGCCTGACCTCGATGTCGTTCATGTTCTCTGCCGTCATCCTGCTGCCGCTGGCCGAGGCGACGACATTGCAGTTCACGGTGCCAATCTTTGCCACGATCCTCGGCGCAGTCGTGCTGCGCGAGCCGACGGGGCGGCACCGCTGGGGCGCGGTCATTGCCGGGTTTATCGGCGTTGTGATCGTCGCGCAGCCGGGGTCGGGGCATATCCCGTTGCTGGGCGCGGTGGTCGGCCTGACGGCGGCGCTGATGAGCTCGATGGTTTCGATCCTGCTGCGTCATATCGGCAAAACCGAACCGGCGACGACGACAGTGTTCTACTTCTCGGTACTGTCGCTGGTGCCGCTGACGCCGCTGTTCCTGATGTCGGTCAGCGCGCACGACGCTTGGACATGGGCCTTGCTCGTGCTGATCGGGCTGACTGGCGGCATTGGGCAGATTGCGATGACGAATTCGCTATCGCTTGCCCCGGTCGCTGTGGTCGTGCCGATGGATTATTCGGGCCTGATCTGGGCGACGCTTTATGGCTGGGTGTTGTTTGCGGTGCTGCCGACGGCGTGGACCTGGGTCGGCGCGCCGATCATCGTGGCGAGCGGGCTGTACATCGTGTGGCGCGAGCACCGGTTGCGGCGGGCGACAACGGGCATCGTGGTGGAGTGAAGTAAGAAGGCTTCGACAAGCTCAGCCAAG
>JANNCK010000330.1:0-13688 GCA_031386545.1 Sphingomonadales bacterium | reverse complement strand
CGAATATTTCAAGGATGGTACTTATCGGTTCGAGGGTGAAAACGTCGTTCGCAGCCCCGCCGAAAATGCGGCCTATCTCGCCGATCTCTGCGCGCGTTATCCCATCGTGTCGATTGAGGACGGCATGAGCGAGGATGATTTCGAGGGCTGGAAGGCGCTGACCGACATGATCGGAAAGAAGGTGCAACTGGTTGGCGACGACCTGTTCGTGACCAACGTCGACCGCTTGGCAATGGGCATTGAAAAGGGGTTGGCTAACTCACTGCTGGTGAAGGTCAACCAGATCGGGACACTGACCGAAACGCTGGCCGCCGTGTCGATGGCACAGCGCAACGGCTATACCGCCGTCATGTCGCACCGGTCGGGAGAGACCGAAGACGCCACGATTGCCGACCTCGCGGTGGCGACCAACTGCGGACAGATCAAGACGGGTAGCCTGGCGCGATCTGACCGGTTGGCGAAGTATAACCAGCTGATTCGCATCGAAGAAGAGCTCGACGGGCAGGCCAAATATGCAGGCCGTTCGATTTTTGCCACGAAACGGGGTTGATTCAGCGAATCGACTGTGATTCAAGGGGTTGGTGGCTAAGTCTAAAACCTTCTGGATAAATCTGCGCGCAGCGGCAGCGCCAGCGGCTGCGCTGATCATTGTCGCCTTTTTTGGCGGCTATGCGCTGTTGGGCCCGAATGGCGCGCTGGCATGGGGTGATTATTCGCGCCAGTTGAAGGAACGGCAGTCGCAGCTTGCCGGTGTCGAAAAGGCACGGAGTGAGCTTGCCAACCGCGTTGCGTTGCTTGACCCGCGCCACGCGAACCGCGACCTCGCGGAGGAATTGGTTCGCCGTGATCTGGGGCTGGTGCAGCCGGGCGAGATTGTCATTCGTCTCAAGTAGCATGGCCGAACCAGATTGGTTAGCTGCCGCGATTCAAATCATGCTGTTCACGAAAACAATTAGCTTTACCGTAGCGTCAACTTGCGTCTGTATCGTCGCGGCGATTATAGCTGTTTGAGAGACGATCCGGGAAGGGACAATCTGTGGCAAAAGCCGCCGCCAAGGCAGAGACGACCGACATCGCGCGCCCGCCCGAACCAAAGCGCTACAAGGCCTCAACCGACGAAAAAATGTCCTTTTACAGGGATATGTTGCTAATCCGTCGATTCGAGGAAAAGGCGGGCCAGCTTTATGGCCTCGGTCTGATTGGCGGTTTCTGTCATCTTTACATCGGCCAAGAGGCGGTTGCGGTTGGCCTCCAGTCGGCGCTCAACATCGGTCTGGATTCGGTCATCACGGGTTACCGCGACCACGGCCATATGTTGTTGTGCCGGATTGAGCCCAAGGTTGTGATGGCCGAATTAACCGGTCGCGCTGCAGGAATTTCACATGGCAAGGGCGGATCGATGCATATGTTCGACGTCGCCAAGGGCTTTTACGGAGGTCACGGGATTGTCGGTGCGCAGGTCTCGCTAGGCGCGGGGCTTGGCTTCGCGCATAAATACCGGGGTGATGGCGGCATCGCGATTGCCTATTTCGGCGATGGTGCGGCCAACCAGGGTCAAGTGTACGAGAGTTTCAACATGGCGGCACTGTGGAAATTGCCGATTGTGTTCGTGATCGAAAACAATGGTTATGCGATGGGGACCAGCACCGCACGCGGCAGTTCCGAAACCGATTTTCACCGCCGTGGCGAAAGTTTCCGCCTGCCCGGGATGCAAGTTGACGGCATGGACGTGCTCGCCGTGCGCGGTGCTGCAGAGGCGGCGTTCAAATGGGTGCGTGACGGCAATGGTCCGGTACTGATGGAGCTCAAAACCTATCGTTACCGGGGCCATTCAATGTCTGACCCGGCGAAATATCGTTCGCGCGACGAAGTCCAGTCGATGCGTGACCATCATGATCCGATCGAGGGCCTGAAAAAAGAACTCGAAGCCGACGGCATCACTGATGAGGCGCTGAAAGCAATCGACAAGGAAATCAGGGGAATCGTCGCCGAAGCCGCCGACTTTGCCGAACAGTCGCCCGAACCTGATCTGAGCGAACTTCATACCGACGTGCTGGTGGGGCAATATTGATGGCCATCGAACTGAAAATGCCGGCGCTCTCACCGACGATGGAAGAGGGTACGCTGGCAAAGTGGCTTGTGAAAGCGGGCGACACGGTCAAGTCGGGCGATATTCTTGCCGAGATTGAAACCGACAAGGCGACGATGGAATTCGAGGCCGTGGACGAAGGCACGATTACCGCGATTCTGGTCGCCGAGGGCACTGACAATGTGAAGGTCGGGACTGTCATTGCGACGATGGCGGGGGAAGGAGAGGAAGCTGCGGCTGCTCCCACGCCTGCGCCAGTTGCTGCCGCAGCTGTCGTTGTTGCAGCCGCCCCCGCACCGGTGGCCGTTGAGGTGCCAAAAGCCGCACCCGCAGCGCCTGTGGCTTCAGGTGGCCCGACCGTCAAAGTCACACTCCGAGAAGCTTTGCGTGACGCGATGGCCGAGGAAATGCGGACCGATGACCGCGTGTTCGTGATGGGCGAGGAAGTCGCCGAATATCAGGGCGCGTACAAGGTAACGCAGGGTCTGCTCGAAGAGTTCGGCGCGCGCCGTGTTATCGACACGCCAATTACAGAATATGGCTTTGCGGGTATTGGAACGGGTGCCGCTATGGGCGGCCTGCGTCCCATCGTCGAGTTCATGACGTTTAACTTCGCGATGCAGGCGATTGACCACATCATCAATTCTGCTGCCAAGACCAACTATATGTCGGGCGGACAAATGCGTTGTCCGGTGGTGTTTCGTGGCCCCAATGGGGCGGCATCGCGTGTCGGCGCGCAGCACAGCCAGAACTATGGCCCCTGGTATGCCAGCGTCCCCGGCTTGATCGTCATTGCGCCCTATGATGCGGCGGATGCCAAGGGGTTGTTGAAAGCGGCAATCCGTTGCGAAGACCCGGTGGTCTTCCTCGAAAACGAGCTGCTTTACGGGCGCAGCTTCGACGTACCCGAGGGCGATGTCGTCGTGCCGATTGGCAAGGCGCGGATCATGCGGGCAGGGTCAAGCGTGACCATTGTCAGCTATTCGATTGGCGTCGCGCTCGCGCTTGATGCTGCTGAAAAGCTGGCGGCGGAAGGGATTGATGCCGAGGTGATCGATCTGCGCACATTGCGCCCGCTTGACACATCAACCGTACTTGCCAGCCTGAAAAAGACCAACCGTATGGTCGTGGTCGAGGAAGGCTGGCCGGTGTGTTCAATCGCCAGCGAAATCATGGCTGTGGCTATGGAACAGGGGTTCGACGATCTCGACGCACCAGTGATCCGCGTGACCAACGAGGACGTGCCGATGCCCTATGCAGCGAACCTTGAAAAGGCGATGTTGGTCAACGCCGACCGGGTAATCGCCGCGGTGAATGCCGTTTGCTACCGCTAAAAGGTTTAGCAGGTTCGCCGGGTGACGGCGGGCGTGTTCTGGAAAAGACCGAAATCCTCTGCTGCTGTTGTCGAGGCAACTGTGGACACACCAAGCTGACGTGGATCGCGCACAACAAACGTGGCCTTGTAGGTCAGCACCTGATTATCGACACGCATACCGAAATATTGGAGACCCTGTGCGAACGGCTCGACAATCGCGTCATAATCATAGGCGATCTCGACGAACATAACGGCATTTCCGGCCGGTGCCTGAACCTGCTGCCCAGCCGGACCCATCCCGGCAAAAGCCGTGCCGGTCTTGCCATTGCCAACCGTACCATAGGACGATGGCCAAGCCTTGTTGCCATAGCAACGCTGCCACGCAATCCACTGACCCCCGGCGCTATTTTGCTGGAGACTGGATATGATAATGCGGCCACGGTTTACGAAATCGATGGGCGCACCCTGAATCCGGGCGGCCTCGAATGTGTCGAGCATGTCGGATTCAAAAACTCGTTTGAGCGCCAGTCCATTGTTCTCGCCGACGCGTGCGGCGTTGTCGGCGACCATCATGCCGAGCTGGCTGATTCTCATGCGGGTAACTGCAAGATTGGCAATCTCGACGCCGCCAAGGCCGATGCCTAGCAGCACCGGCAACCCATAAGCGAATTCGATCAGCGCCAGACCTGCGGTGTCACGGCGAAGTGCGCGCAACACCGCACGCAGGCCGCGGCGGGGTTGGGTGGCCAAAACCTTCACGGGCAATTCCTTGTCGGCCCGCTGACGCGGGAGCTTTGGTTGTTATACGGCTGGTTGCGCAGCACCGTCGTCGCGCGGATCGTTTGGATGGTCGAGGCACCGAACAGAGCGTTCACCGGGAACAGCGAGGTGTAGCTGACCTGCGCTGTGTAGAGCACAGCATCGTTCGCGCCGCCCTGTCCGGCGATGGCACCGTCGTCCCAGCTGTTACTGTTGTTGGTGTCGGCATAGGTAAATCCGGTGGCACATTGCCCGCCGGGACCCGTCGATGCTTCAAGCCTGCCGGCCTTGGTAAAATCCGAAAAGTTGCGCCGTGTGAAGACGAAGTTGCTGTCGGTGACCGTGCCGTTGACCTTGCGAAAGGCGTTTTTGACCACAGCATCAATGGCGGCATTCACCGTTGCCGATGCGCCGGATTCAAGCGTCGAGTCGCGCCCGGCCTTTTGAACGGCACCCAACAACATCGCCTTTGCATAAAGCCGATATGACATGTCGAGCAGACCCATGATGACGACCAGCAGCACAGGGGCGACCAAAGCGAATTCGATGAGCGCCGCACCGCGCCGGTTGTCGCGGAGCCGTTTTAGCAGACGCCGGATCATCGGGCGAGCCTAAGTTCGGCGATCTGCGAGGCAATAATCTGAAACTGTGCTTGCAGGGCGGCAGAGTTCGTCGCCTGAAACGCCTTTCCAGAGTCAGCACAGCTAATAAGGTTGGGCGGATTGCTCGTCCCGAAGGCGACCGTCCAGATCGTCATGTTATTGGCACGCGCGGCATTGCAGAGCGCGATAAACCGATTGGTGTGGCGATCAATCAAGTCCGCCTCGTTGGGGGTGTTCCCGCTGCCCGACACCCGCCGGTCGAGTTTCTCGTACCCGTGCGCGTTATACATATCGGGCGGAGTATACATGTCGCCGTCGGTCATGAAGATCAGGTGACGGCTGATCGGTTTACCGTTCGGTGCCGTCTGGTTTTCACTGGCCCACATGCCAGTCGGGGACAGCAAGCGTGCGCCCCAGGCCATGCCGATGTCATGGAATGTATTGCCGGTCGCAATGAGTGAATCGACATAGCCCTGCACGTCTGACCGTGTCCGGACAGCAAGCTTGCTGGACGCAACAGGACACCATGACGCGGACACCCAACCACGATTGGTTGAGACATTCAGCTCGTTTGCCGTGCCATTCCGGTTATAAACAAGTTCGGGCCACATCGGACGCCAGCTTGTTGCGTCGTTGAACGGTACCGTGAGTATGTCGAGGTCATAAGCCGCAGATGGGATCGTCGGATAGGTCGACTGTGCCACTGTGTCGCGTTCCTCGACGCAGCCGTCGTACACCGTTGAAGATCCGCCAACCGTCGAGCCAGACGTGTTCACCAATGCCACCATGTCATAGCTGCCTGACGACGGGACTGTACCCGTCGGCGCGGAGCTGGACGTATAGGCATTGACAACTGAGCCGGTTCTCAGCGTGGCGACATTGTAGCTTACAGGTTTGTAATCCCAGCTCGTGAATCCGAAGCGACCGTTGTTTGCGTAGCTGGTTGTCGCTGTACGGTAACGCCGCGTGCAAGTTCTGGTGCCGCTGTAGGTATTAGTAACCCGCTCGTAGAACACTTGCGTCACAGTCGCTGGTGCCCCTGATGTCGTGAAAACATCGTTTGTCGGCAGTGTAGGGTTACCCGACGGATTAGGGCTGAATCCCGAAAACGATACATTGTTGCCGTAGTTGGTGCAGTTCGTATTGCTGATCGACGAACTATAATTCTGGTTGGTCCAGCCGTTGTAGGTCGTTGTCGGATGGTACCCCGCACTTGTCATGTTTGCGACACGCGACTGGTAGGTCCAGTTATCGACCATCCAGTTCAGCGGCAGGACTTCCTGATTGGTGAACGGGTCGAGGCCGACGTTCACCGCAGATGAATAGGGCACGAACCCGATACGAAAACGCGCATCGGCGCTCGTAGCATTGGCGATCGTGTCATAGAAATCGACAACGGCCGTGCGGAGGCCGACAATTTTCGAACCAGGACCGGAATTGCATACACTGTCATCGGGGCACCTAGACATCGACCCGGTTACGTCGAGCACCATCATGACGTCGGTGTTCGCAACTTCGAGCCGCGCATCGCACACGACGCTGAGGTCGAGATATTCCGTACCGAAGATCTTGGTGATCGTCATCGGCACGCGCGCGTTTGCGGTCCCGGTAACTTGGCCGTCGGCTGTCCCGCTTGGTGTGAACGACACGTTGGTTGAGCCCGCCGTGTCATTTGAAAAGTTGGCGGCGAAGAAACGGTTGCCCTGTAGCGTCGAGTTAGCATCGAGTGTCGATCCCACCATCGACCGCCGCGCAGCGAGGACGCCAGAGTCGCAGGCCTGCTGCAGGCGCGATTTGATGAGGTAGGATCGGCCGATGTCGACCGCCGAGCCAACCATCCCGGCGAGCGGGATCGTTGCCATCGCGATCATCGCGAGCGTGTTGCCGCTTGTGTCGCGACGCAGGCGGGTCAATATCCCGCTATAGTTGCCTGCCGCGCGCTGCGCTGCCGAAGAGAGTTTCATGCCCCGAAGCCCGATCATGTTCATCTGTATTTGGCGTCAATTGCAGCGATCAGGGCTAAGGGCGGCTGAAGCTAGAGGGTTAACAGCGGGTTTGCCCTGTTTCGTTTCGTGATCGACCTGAACGACCCCGACCGCGCGTTTGCTTTGGGGCATGTCCCGGCGGCGCTTCGTCCTGCGGTGGCGGCGCTGTGGGGGCTGGATGAACAGCTCGGCCAGATCATTGCCTCGACCACCCAGTCGATGGTCGGGCAGATGCGGCTGCTCTGGTGGCGTGAGGCGCTGAATGCGAGCCAGAATGCAGGGAGCCGCGGCCATCCCTTGCTTGAAGCGGTGACGTCAATCGAAGCCGCCGGGATTGATGCGGCGGCACTTGGCGTCATCATCGACGGGTGGGAGGAAGTGCTGGAGCCGCTCCCGCTCGATAGCGCGCAATTGGGACAATTCGCCAACTGGCGCGGGACACAATTGTTCACCCTGTCGGCGCGGCTGTTGGGCGGCCATTGTCCCGAATCTGCCGGGGCAGGGTGGGCGCTGGCTGATTTTGGCTTGCGCTGCTCAGATCCGGTGACGGCGGCACTTGCCCTTGATATGGCGGGTGACCGCCTTTGCGCCATCGAATTGAAATCAGTACCTCGCCCCCTTCGTATTCTTGTTCGCCTTGCCCGAAATGATGTCGCAGCGGGTAAACGAATAGTGCGGACGCCGTGGAAATTGTTACGGAGTGTTGCCTAACCACTCCGTACCGGCCTAGATTTAACCTGTCAGGGGGCGAATCGAGTGGCACGATTTCTTGCGGGTGTTGCGGCGGCATTGCTGCTGGTCACGGGCGGGTTCTTTATCTGGCGGGCGCAAGCCGAGCGCGGGAGCGCGGTGCCGGTGCTTGCGGCGGAGACTACCGCGACGCCGATGGGCCTTGCCGATCTTGCCGGCCCCCCGGCGGCCAGCGAACGGACGCGCGAGGAGAAGCGGTTCTCGCGGTATGACAAGGACAAGAACGGCGCGGTGGGGCGCGAGGAATATCTGGTCGCGCGGCGCAAGAATTTCGCCAAACTTGACGTCAACGGCGACGGCAGGCTGGGGTTCGAGGAATATGCGGTCAAAGCGGTCGTCAAATTCGCCGCCGCCGACAAGGACCGCAACGGTGCGCTCGCCCCGACGGAGTTCGCGCTGACCCGCGTGGTCCGCAAGAGCGCGCCAAAATGCGCGTGCAAACCCACTATACGAACTCCGGCTGCTCAACCGGCCGAGGAGCCTGCGGAAGAGTAGCGATCCAGCCCGCCAGATCATCGCGGGCGCGGGCCGAATACATCCGCTTGCGGTCGGCTTTTTTCGATTTGCCGGTCAGGTTGAGCGGCGGGAACAGGCCGAAATTGACGTTCATCGGCTGGTAGGTGCTGGCATCCGCGCCGCCGGTGATGTGCGCCAGCAACGCGCCAAACGCCGTCGTCGGCGGGGGCGGGGTGAGGGCGTCACCCGACAACTCCGCCGCCGCAAAGCGTCCTGCGAGCAAGCCGATAGCGGCGCTCTCCAGATAGCCCTCGCACCCCGTGATCTGCCCGGCGAAGCGGATATGAGGCGCGGATTTCAGGCGCAGGGTCGGATCGAGCAGCACCGGCGACTTGATGAAGGTGTTGCGATGTAGCCCGCCCAGCCGCGCGAACTCGGCGTTCTGCAGGCCGGGGATCATGCGGAACACGCGGACTTGCTCGGCATGTTTCAGCTTGGTCTGGAACCCGACGATATTCCACAAGGTGCCAAGCGCATTGTCCTGGCGCAGCTGCACCACCGCCCACGGCCAGTGTCCGGTCTTGGGATTGTCGAGTCCGACCGGCTTCATCGGCCCGAACAACAGAGTATCGACACCGCGTTCGGCCATGACCTCGATGGGCATACACCCCTCGAAATAGGGGGTGTCGGCCTCCCACTCCTTGAACTCGGTCTTTTCGCCAGCGATCAGCGCGGCGTGGAAGGCGAGATATTCGGCCTTGGTCATCGGGCAGTTGATGTAATCCGCGCCGTCGCCGTCGGGGCTGCCCTTGTCCCATCTGGAGGCCTTCCACGCGATGTCCATGTCGATGCTGTCACGGTGGACGATGGGGGCGAGCGCGTCGAAGAAGGCAAGACTGTCCTCGCCGGTCTCTGCGCCAATGGCGGTGGCGAGCAGGGGGGCGGTCAGCGGGCCAGTCGCGATGATGGCAGGGATGCCATCGTTTTTGGCGGGCAGGGTATCGACCCGTTCGCGCACCAGCGTGATGTTGGCGTGCGACGCAAGGGCGTCGGTCACACTCGCCGAGAACGCATCGCGATCTACCGCGAGCGCGGAACCAGCGGGGACGCGGTGCCGGTCGGCCTCACGCATGATGATCGACCCGAGCGTCCGCATCTCCTGATGCAACAGTCCGACTGCGTTGGACTCGGCATCATCGGAGCGGAAGCTGTTTGAACAGACGAGTTCGGCAAGGCTGTCGGTCCGGTGCGCGGCGGTGACGTCGAGTCCCTGAGCGCTTTTGGCCCCGCGCATTTCGGACAAGCGGACCTTGTGGCCCGCTTCGGCCAATTGCCAGGCGGCTTCGGACCCGGCCATGCCGCCGCCGATGATGTGGATGTCGTGAGTCATTCGGCTCCCTTAGTCCCGCCCGTTGCCCGCGTCACCGTCGCTAGCGTCACCGTTGCCCGCGTCACCGCTGCGCGTATCGGCACGCGAGTCGTTCGCCGATCTGCGTGTGTTAGCTTCCTTCGCTTCACCGGGTTCGCCCATGTTTCTGCCCTTTGGCAATTTGCACAGGCAACAACGCCCGCGAACAGAACATAGCAGGAACAAATCTGCATGTCAACCGCTATAACATCCGCACGCGCGGACCGGCGCGGGGGCGGGGCTGGCGGCTGGCGCGCAGCATTGCGCGGACTTCGGCGGCCTTGGCGCGTCGCCCTTCGGCGGCGATTTCCTTCAGCCAGATCGCGTGTTCTTCGGCATTTCGCAGCGCCGTGCTGCGTGCGGTGTCGTCGAGGTCCATCTCGCGCCGTCGCAGCGCGATCTCCCATTGTTCGAGGCGCTGGCGTTCGTCGAAAAACCGGTCACCGGATGCCTTTTCCGATTCAAGCACACCCAGCGCGATCCGGTCGGGATACCGCAGCTCGATGCCGCGATAGCGCCCGTTGCGGTACACCGGCTGGATCTCGCCGTTCATCGCGCGCGCGAAATTGGCACCGACAACCTGCGCGCGGCCATGCCGCACCATCTGGTCCCAGACGACGGCAAAATGTTCGGCCCCGGGCTTGCCGCGCAACTGCCACGCCGACCGCGCCGACTTGCCGACCGCTGCCGCCGCCTGCCGGACGCTGCCACATAGCTGAAGCACGGCAAGGAAGCCGCGCTGCCGGTCGGGCGACCAGCCGTTCGCCGTGCGCCGCTTCGGAAACCACGGGAGGAAATCGGGGATGTCGGGCGGCGCGTCGGCGGCGTCGGCGGGCGGGAAGGGGGAGATGGGGATGGTCATGCGAGAGAACAAAGCACGAACTTAGGTGTGTAGGAAAGAGGTAATGTCGACGGCAGCGGGAGCGCGGGTCGAGTCCCGAGTGACTGATAAGAGCAGGCAACTTTCCTTCGTCACCCCGGACTTGATCCGGGGCCCCGCTGCTTCTTTCGGTTCACGTCAATGTATCGAACAGGTCGATCCAATCCGGATTGCTCCGTTCGATCAGATCGAATTTCCAGTCGCGGTGCCAGCGTTTCAGCCGTTTCTCGTGTTCGATCAGCAAACTGATGTCGTCGCCATGGTCGGCCCAGACGAGCCGGTCGAGGCCATAGCGGCGACAATGGTCGGACCCGGTGCCGTGTCGATGTTGGTGGATGCGCGCGGCGATATATGCGGTAACGCCGACATACATGGCTCCGCGATAGCGGTCTGCCATGATGTAAACCCAGCCGCCCTTTGCCATGTCATTGAGTGGAGAAGAAGCGGGACCCCGGGGCAAGCCCGGGGTGACGGGTTTGGAGCATTTTATCCCCGCTCACTCCGGTAATACCGGTACCCGCACCACACCGCCGCCGCGTTGAGCAAATGCCAGACGGCGTGGCCCTGGATCAGGCTGTTCCCGTCGCACAGGGTTCGTGACAGGTCGGCGATCCAGATGGCGAAGGCGGCGGCTTGCAGGGCGATGCCATAGAGATACCAGCGGACGTCGACGCCGGGGCGTTTGGGGCGGGCGAAGATCAATTCGACGGCGATTTGGGCGATCAGGACGACGGCGAACAGCCAGCGGCGGGTTTCGGGGATGGCGATCAGGCAGCTGATGAGGATGGTGCAGAGCGCGAGGTAGAGCAGGATTGCGGCACTATCGCCGAGCGTGCGCCAGCGGCGGAAGGCGTAGGTCAGCGTGAACGCGCTGAACAAATACATGCCGACGACGTCCCAGAACTGGCCCCAGAGGGTGAGTGTGGCGTGGAGCAGGAAGCTGCCGACGCCAATCAATATGGCGGTGAGGGCGAACCATATGGCGGGGAAGCCCGCAAAAGGCGTGCGGGGGCCGGGGCGGCCCGCGACGAGGATGATCCAGAAGCCAATGGCGACAAAGCCGAACGACGACCAGCTGTTGGCGGGTTGCAAGATGAGCTGTCCGGCGCGCGGGACTTCGCAGAAGCAGTGCGTGGCCAGGCAGGTCGCGGGGAGGAAGCGCGTCCAGTCGGGGCCAAGCGTGGCGATCAGCGCATATGTCGCGAGCGCGGTGAGCGCGGTGAGGAGGGTTGAGAGGGTGAGTTTTGCGAACATGCTGAGATGCTAACCGACTAAAACTCCCGGGGACACCCTATTCGGTGTCCCCCTTTTCGGATGGGGAGGAACAAGGGTTCACCCTAAAGCACCAAAAATGGCGGCACTTGGTCGTTTTTAGGTGCTTTAGGGTGAACCCTTGGTCCAATGCCTGCGGCGCTGGAGCTAGCCCCGTTTCATCTTCACCAGTGCCGCGTCGAGCGCGCCGAGGAAGCGCGAGCGGTCGGTCTTTGCGAACGGCGCTGGTCCACCGATGATGTCGCCGCCGGCGCGCAAATCGGCCATGATCGCGCGGGTGGCGACGGCGCCGCCGATGGATGCGGCGGTGAAGGGCTTGCCGGTCGGGGAAATGACGGCCGCGCCCGCCTTTACACAGCGGTCGGCGAGCAGGATGTCGGCGGTGATGACAATGCTGGCCGCGTTGGCGCGTTCGGCGATCCAGTCGTCGGCCTCGTCAAAGCCGCTGCCGACGACGATTCGTTCGACCAGCGGGTGGACGAGCACGCGGAACGGACTGTTGCTGACGATCTTGACTGAGACTGCGTGGCGCAGCGCGACCTTGTAGATTTCTTCTTTCACCGGGCAGGCGTCGGCATCGACGAGGATGGTTGGGGCGGGCATTTTGGGAGTCTGCCTTATCAACAAGAACCCGTCACCCTGAACTTGTTTCAGGGTCTACCCCTCGGTCGAGACTGCCGCTCGGGTCGATGGGTGGATGCTGAATCAAGTTCAGCATGACGGTCGAGTGGGGTGGCGTCAGTCCCTAGCGCGACGTGTGGCGCGGTTTGCCCTTATACGGCGGTTTACCGCCGCCACCCGGTGCCCCGCGTGACAGGGTCGGGCGGTTCGGGCCACCGCGTGCGGGGCCGCGCGACTGGTGATCGTCGGGCGACGGGCCGTGATGCGGAGCGATGTGGATGCCGTCCTCACCCTCGGTGCCCTTGGTGCGTTTCAGCGCGTCGGCGAATTTGTCGGCGGCGGCACGGACAACCTGAAAATAGGTTTCGGCAGCGGCAATCCGGATCGCGCCGATTTCACCGCGCGTGATGTGGCCGCGACGGCAGAGCAGCGGGAGTATCCAGCGCGGATCGGCATTGTGGCGGCGGCCGCAATCCATCTTGAACCACACGACGTCCTCGAAACCGGCGCGCGGGCCGTCCGGGCGCACGGGGCGGGCGCTGGCGTCAAGCAATTCCTCGGCCTGCGGCATTTTGGCGCGGTGGACGCGGACGAGCGCGGCGGCAATGTCTTCTGGCGAGCGTTCGGCCATCAGGCGCTGGGCCAGTGCCTTGTCCTCGTCATCGGTCTCCACCGGTTCGAGCAACGCAACCAGCAGGCGTTCGTGGTCCTGCGCGCGGATTGCTTCGGGCGTCGGCATCGAAATCCAATCGGCGGTAACGCGCGCGTCGCGCAGCATCGCCTCGACACGCCGACGGCGGGGATGCGGGACGACGAGCACGGCGGTGCCCTTTTTGCCCGCACGCCCGGTGCGGCCCGAACGATGCTGGAGCGCGTCGGGATCGCGGGGCAACTCGACGTGGATAACCAGCGTGAGTGTCGGCAAATCGATACCGCGTGCAGCAACGTCGGTCGCGACACAGACCCGCGCACGACGGTCGCGGAGTGCCTGTAAAGCGGCATTGCGCTCGTTCTGGCTATGCTCGCCCGACAGCGCGACTGCGGCAAATCCGCGCTCGATCAGGCTGGCGTGGAGGTGACGGACATTGTCGCGCGTCGCGCAAAACAGCATCGCCGAGTCCGCCTCGTGGAAGCGGAGCAGATTGACGACCGCGTTTTCGATGTCCGACGGGGCGACGGTGACGCACTGATAGGCGATGTCGCCGTGGCCGCGATCTTCACCCACAGTCGAGATACGCAGCGCATTGTTCTGATAACGCTTGGCGAGTGCCACAATCGGTTTGGGCATCGTCGCCGAGAACAGCAACGTGCGACGCACGTTTGGCGTCGCGTCGAGGATTTGCTCAAGGTCTTCACGAAACCCCATGTCGAGCATCTCGTCGGCCTCGTCGAGCACCGCCACACGCAGGCCCGACAGGTCGAGCGCGCCGCGTTCGAGGTGATCGCGCAAACGTCCGGGCGTGCCGACGACGATATGCGAGCCGTGCTGGAGATTACGGCGTTCCTTGCCTGCGTCCATGCCACCGACACAGGTCGCGATGCGCGCGCCGG
>JANNCK010000288.1:0-1978 GCA_031386545.1 Sphingomonadales bacterium | reverse complement strand
CGATGCCCAAGCGGCGGACGACATGACGACGCACCTCATCAATCTTGGCCACCGCGTCATCGGCTTTGTCGTCGGCCACCCCAATCACATGGCCAGCGAACAACGCCTCTTCGGCTACCGCCGCGCTCTTGACCGCGCCGGCATCCCCTACGAACCCGGCCTCGTCCACCCCGGCGAATTCGATTTCGCCAGCGGCGTCACGGCAGCGCATTCGTTGTTGTCCTACCCCAGACGCCCGACCGCAATCTTCGCGAGCAACGACGACATGGCAGCAGGCGTGCTAACGGTGGCGCATGCCAAGGGGCTTAGATTACCCGAAGACCTATCGGTGGCAGGCTTCGACGACACACCGTTGGCGCAACTGGTATGGCCCCCGCTAACGACAATCCGCCAACCCACGAGGGATTTGGCCTACGCCGCGGCGAGCCTCCTGTTCGAAAAGGTGGATGGCGTGGAACACCGCCGTTTGCAGCATGAACTTGTGGTGCGGGGGAGTGTGGGGCGGGTTGGGTGAGTGTGGGGATAGATCTAGGAAGCGCTTGATACGGAGCCAGATCGTTCTATATTTGTTTCATGTTAAACACTGTGAAGCTCAAAGATTTAACTGGCGTTGCCGAACTTGAAGAAGCACTGCACGTGCCGGGTTCGCAATTGCTTCCCGAATACGACGACTTAGAGGTCAGAATAAGTCAACTGTCGAAAGCGCTTTTCGGGATAGACGAAATTGATACGCAGTTTTCCCCGAAGCCAACCGAGCTTTTAGACCCGGGACGATTTGGTTCTGAGGAAATTCTTACCGATGAAGGCGCAAAGAGAAAGGAAGAATGGGAAGAAAACTTTGCCTTTCTGGAATATGAATATGACGAGGAAGACGTGTTTTGGACTGCCGTTGGTTGGGACATAAATGATGACAACGGAGAACAGCTAATCATTATGGATTATGTGAGCCGGCAGATCGTTTGCATCGTAAAGGGGCTGCATCCAAAAGCCCGTCTGGTTGCACAAGGTAACGCTAACCCCAATCCAGCTACCGACGAACAGGCCAGTATGTTAGCTGACGCATGGGGGTTAAAAATCGCCCTCGAAGCCAAGCAGTTCAAGCCTCGGAAATAACATAAGCCACTGTTGACTCTTGACCCAACCCCCTCCCTCGCGGCAATAAGACAGCGCTGTCAGAAAATCGAAAGCCGCGTGCCCTATGAGCGACCTTCCTCACGTTCCAACCACCCGCCTTCTAGGCAAGAGCGGCATTGTCGTCTCGTCGATGGCATGGGGCATGTGGCGCTTTGCAGGCCGCACAGTGTCCGAAGCCCGCGCGCTGGTTGAAGCCGCGCTGGACAGCGGCATTACTCTGCTCGACACCGCCGACATCTGTGGCTTCAACGGTTCGAGCGGCTTCGGCGATGCCGAAGCTTTGCTCGGTCAGGTCTTCGCCGAAAGCCCCGCCTTGCGCGACCGCATGGTGCTCGCGACCAAGGGCGGGATCATCCCGCCTGCCCCCTATGACTCGTCACCCGCTTACCTCGAAAGCGCGATCGACGCCTCGCTGAAGCGCCTCGGTGTCCCGCGCATCGACCTTTACCAGATCCACCGCCCCGACATCCTGACCCACCCGCACGAAGTCGCCCGCGCGATGGAAAAGGCCTATGCCTTGGGGAAGATCGGCGCATTCGGCGTCTCCAACGTCACCCCTGCCCAAGTCACCGCCATGAACACCATGATGCCACGCGACCTCCCGCTCTCGACCACACAGCCCGAACTATCGCCGCTCTGCCTGACCACTATCGAAGACGGCACGCTCGACATTGCGATGATGCACAATCAGGCGGTGCTGGCATGGTCCCCGCTTGGCGGTGGCCGCATCGCCAACCCGACCGACACACGCGAAACCGCTGTTGCCGCTGCACTTGATGACGTCGCAAACGCCCACAGCGTCTCACGCACTGCCGCTGCCTATGCATGGATCATGGCGCACCCC
>JANNCK010000259.1:0-2457 GCA_031386545.1 Sphingomonadales bacterium | reverse complement strand
TATGTTCGGGCTTTGGCCCGACAAAGATGATGCCGTGTTCCTCGATGATGTCAGCGAAGCGCGCGTTTTCGCTGAGGAACCCATAGCCCGGGTGGATCGCGTCGGCGCCGCTGATTTCGGCGGCGGAGATGATCGCGGGGATATTCAGATAGCTGTCGGTGGCGGACGGCGGCCCGATGCAGATTGCCTCGTCGGCGAGCCGGACGTGCATCGCGTCGGCATCGGCGGTCGAATGGACCGCAACCGTCTTGATCCCCATTTCGTGCGCCGCGCGGTGAATGCGAAGCGCAATTTCGCCGCGGTTGGCGATCAGCAGCTTTTCGATCGCTGGCATCAGTCTATGACAACCAGCGGCTGGTCATATTCGACCGGCTGGCCGTTTTCGACACAGATGCGCGTGATCTTGCCCGCACGGGGCGCGGCGATCAGGTTCATCACTTTCATGGCTTCGATAACGACGAGCGTCTGGCCCTCGCTGACGGTATCGCCGACGTTGATAAACGGCTTCGCGCCGGGTTCGGGGAAGAGGTAAACAGTGCCAACCATCGGCGATTTCAATGCGTTGGCGGTGTCGCTGACCGGTGCGGCGGCAGGTGCCGTGACTGCGGCGGGCGCAGCGACCGGTGCTGGGGCAGCAGCGGGAGCCGATGCCATCACCTGTGCAGCCTTGCGCGCGACCTTGATGCGGCGTTCGCCGTCCTGAACCTCGATTTCGGTCAGCTTGGTTTCGTCGAGCAACTCGGCGAGTTGGCGGACGAGTGCGGCATCGACCTGCATCGCGCTTGGCATCGCGCTTGGCATCGCGCTTGGCCCCACGCCTGTCTGTGCGCCTGATTTTTCGGTCATGTGGACCCCTTGTTGAATTTTATTGCCAAATGTCAGAGACGCGCCGCCGCGTCCAGCGCCAGCGTGTACGACGCCGCGCCGTGACCGGCAAAACAGGCGACCGCGCCGAGGCTGACATAGCTGAAATGCCGGAACTCTTCGCGTTTGTGCGGGTCGGACAAATGGACCTCGATGACGGGCACGGTGATCGACTTGATCGCGTCGAGGATGGCGATGGAGGTGTGGGTATAGCCCGCCGCGTTGAGCAGTACGGCCTTTGCGCCCACGGCGTTGGCCTCGTGCAGCCACTCGATCAAATGGCCCTCGTGGTTCGACTGGCGAAAGTCGATGGTCAGGCCGAGGCCGCGCGCCTGATCCTCCAGCCGACCCGCGATGTCGTCGAGCGTGTCGGTGCCGTAAATCTCTGGCTCGCGCGTGCCGAGCAGGTTGAGGTTGGGGCCGTTGAGGACGAAGATGGTGGGCATTGTTGGTTCCTGCTCTAGCTCCTCTCCCCCTGCGGGAGAGGATAGCGAAGCTTGGCGGTTTGCCGCCTAGCGTAGCTTGGTGAGGGGGCGGCGGTCGAGCAGTTCGCTTGCCGCTCCCTCTCCAACTCCGACTAAACCTCGCCAAGCAGCGAGGCCAAGTCTGCGTATCCTCTCCCGCAAGGGTAGAGGCGCTTATATTTTACCCCAACGCCGCCTCGACCTGTCCCAGCCGTTCCTTACCCCAAAACATTTCGTCGCCGACAAAGAACGTCGGCACGCCGAACACGCCGCGCGCGACGGCGCGCTCGGTGTTGGCGGCCAGCGCGTCCTTTGCGGTCTGCTCCTGCGCGCGGGCGAGGAGGACGGGGGCATCGAAACCGGCGGCGGTCAGGACATTGGCGATGTCGGCGGCATCGGCCATATTGTGGCCATCCTCCCACATTGCGGCATAGGCCACATCGATAAAACGCGGCAGGTCGCCGTCGGCTTGCGCCACCATCGCCATCCGCATCATGGTGAGCGAGTTGACCGGAAAATGCGGATTGAACGCGAAGCGGGTCAGGCCGTGCGCCGCGACAAAGCGTTTCAGTTCGAGTTGCTCATAGGCGAGTTTGGCAGGCACCTCTGCATAGGCCATGATCGGCGGGCGGTTGTTTGTTGCCTTGAAAATACCGCTGATCAGCGCGGGGGTGAGGATCAAAGTCGCGCCCGTCCGTTCGACCAGCGCCGGTAGAACTTTCCACGCGAGATAGCCGTTCGGGGCACCGAAATCGAAAATGAACTCTAACGTTTTGGGCATCAGAAACTCTCCGTCCAAGGGCGCAGATCGAGTTCGTGGGTCCAGGCATTGCGCGCCTGATTGTGGAGCATCACATAGTTGCGCGCGATCTCGTCGGGGCTCAGCACGGCGTCGCGGGCGCGCATGTCGTCGATGTCAGGAACGCGGGTTGCAATGAAATCGGTGTCGATGGGGCCGTCGATGATCGAATGCGCGACATGGATGTTTTTTGGCCCCAGTTCGCGGGCCATGCTTTGCGCCAGCATCCGCAGGCTCGCCTTCGCGCCCGAAAACGCCGCATAGCCACTGCCGCCACGCAACGAGGCGGTGGCGCCGGTGAAGATGATCGTGCCGCGCCCCCGGGTCAGC
>JANNCK010000239.1:0-1914 GCA_031386545.1 Sphingomonadales bacterium | reverse complement strand
GGGCTGGTGAAGTTCGATTTCCTCGGGCTGAAAACGCTCAGCGTCCTGCAACGTGCGCTCGATTTGATCGAGGCGCGCGAGGATCACCGGCCCGATCTCGACACGCTCGGCTGGGATGACGAGGCAGTGTATTCGCTATTGCAAAAGGGCGACACCGTCGGTGTTTTCCAGATGGAGTCGGAGGGGATGCGGCGTGCACTTGCCTCCATCCGGCCGACCGCATTCGGCGATATTATCGCCATCGGTGCCCTCTATCGGCCGGGTCCGATGGACAATATCCCGATGTTCGCCGACCGCAAGAACGGGCGTGCGATACTCGAATTTCCGCATCCATTGCTCGAAACTGTGCTCGGCGAAACCTATGGCGTCATCGTCTATCAGGAACAGGTGATGCAGGCCGCGCAACTGCTCGCCGGCTATTCGCTGGGCGAGGCCGACCTGTTGCGGCGCGCGATGGGCAAGAAGATTCAATCAGAGATGGATACGCAGCGGGCACGCTTCGTCGATGGGGCGGCACGCAACGACATCGGGCGGGCGCAGGCCAATACGCTGTTCGACCTGATCGACAAATTCGCCGGTTATGGCTTTAATAAAAGCCACGCGGCGGCCTATGCCGTGCTGACGTACCAGACAGCGTGGGTGAAGGCACATTACCGCGAGGACTTCTTTGCGGCATCGATGGCGTTCGACCTTGGCAATACCGACAAGCTGGCGATTTATGCTGACGATATGCGGCGAATGGGGGTCAAATGCCTGCCGCCGTGCATCAATACCAGCGGGTCGGATTTCACTGTCGAACCGCAAGAAGAAGGATTGGCAGTGCGCTTTGCGCTCGGCGCGCTCAAGGGCGTCGGTGAAGGCGCGATGGAAATGCTGTGCGTCGAGCGTACCGAGAATGGCCGGTTTACCAGCCTCGACGATCTCGCGAACCGGATCAATCCACGCCTGCTTAACAAACGGCAAATCGAAAGCCTTGCCGGGTCGGGGGCGCTCGATGGATTAAATGACAACCGCGCGGGCTGTTTTGCCGTGGCAGAAACCTTGCTCGCGGTTGCATCACAGGCGGAAAACGGCCGGACCAGCGGGCAGGGCGGCTTGTTTGGAGAAGGGGAGGCGTCGGTCGTTGCGATCCAGCTGCCGACCAGTGTAATCTGGTCGATGGCCGACCGCATGGCTGCGGAAAAAGAGGCGTTCGGTTTCTATTTTTCAGCGCATCCTGTCGATCGGTACAAACATGTCGCGGGGGCGCACGGTGCGCGGAGTTTCGTGGCGCTGTCGGGCAACGGCGGCGAAGGGCGCACCTCCGCGACAATGGCCGCGCTGGTCGAGGATGCGCGCTGGCGCACGTCCAAAAAGGGCAACCGTTTCCTGTCGGCGACGCTGAGCGACGAGAGCGGCCAGTTTCAGGTAAATTGTTTCGACGACGACGCCTGTGTTGCGCTGGAGGAACTGGGCCGCAATGGCGGCTGTGCGCTGCTCAAGGTCGAGCTCGAACGCCAGCCCGGCGAGGAGACCCCAAGGGTTACGGTGCGCGGCGCACAGCGGCTTGATGCGCTGGCAGAAACGGCGCGGCTCAATGCGGTGGTTTCGGTTGATGATGTCGTCGGGGTTGCGGGCCTTGCCGATCTTCTCGCAAATGCGCGCGGCGGGCGGTGCGAACTGGTCTTGCAGACACAGGTCGCAGACGGGCAGACTGCCACAGTCAGACTCGGTCGCGATTTCCTGATCGACGGCGAACTCGCCGCGATGATGGGGCGGGTGGCCGGCGTGACTGATGTTGAACTCAAAGCACAAGAAGCGCCGAGACTGGCGCTCGTTTCCTAGGAGAGAGTGATAATGACCGGAAAGCTCGGCGGTATGCAGGACTGGTCGCTGCGGGTCACTCATTTGATCGATCACGCCGCGCGCGAGTGC
>JANNCK010000218.1:0-5800 GCA_031386545.1 Sphingomonadales bacterium | reverse complement strand
CCGACCTTGCTTCCGGCACCGAACGCCGCTTGACGCGCGATGGCGGTGGCACCTTGAGCTGGGGCCTCGCCGAATTCGTCGCGCAGGAGGAAATGGACCGTACCAAGGGCGCGTGGTGGTCCCCCGACGATACGCGCATTGCGGTTGCGCGCGTCGATGAAGGCGGTGTCGCCGTCGTCAGTCGCGCCGCCATCGGGGCCGACGGAACGAAAATCTTTGATCAACGCTATCCCCGCGCCGGGGCTGCCAATGCAAAGGTTCAGCTGTTCGTGATGCGCAACGACGGCACTGGCCTCGCGCGGGTTGACCTCGGCAATAACGACGACATCTACCTAGCCCGCGTCGATTGGGCAGCGGATGGCAAGATGCTCTACGTCCAGCGTCAAAGCCGGGACCAGAAGAGGCTCGACCTGCTTCGGGTCGATCCGACGACAGGCGCATCATCTGTTGTGTTTACTGAACAGGCCAAGACTTGGCTTAACCTGCACGAGAATTTCCGCGCGCTGGCCGACGGCAGCCTCTTGTGGTCATCCGAACGTGACGGTTTCAGCCACCTCTATCGCTGGAACTCGGGCAAATGGACACAGCTGACTAAGGGCGCATGGAATGTGCGCAACGTCGCCGCCGTTGATGAGGCAGGCGGGCGCATCATCTTCACCGGCAATCGCGAGACCCCAACGGCGCAGGGCGTATATTCGGTACCGCTGCCTGGCGGTCCCGTGACAATGCTGTCCGAAACGGGTTGGTGGAACAACGCGACCGTCAACCGTGGCGCAACGCGGATGATTGTCACGCGGTCGAACCCGGCACAACCCGAACAGACCTATCTGGCCGACTCCGCGGGCAAGCGCGTGCAGTGGATCGAAGAAAACCGCGTCGAGGGCGCGCATCCATATGCACCGTTTCTTGCCGCGCACGTCAGCCCCGAATTCGGCACGCTGAAAGCTGGCGACGGCTCAACGCTCCACTACAAGCTACTCAAGCCAAAACTTGCCGAGGGCCAACGCGCGCCAGTGTTTGTTCAGGTGTACGGCGGACCCGGCGCAGGACGTCAGGTTACCGAGGCCTGGGGCGGGGCGGTCCAGCAATATCTTGTGCAACAGGGTTGGGCAGTATTCTCGGTCGACGGGCGCGGCACGCCTGACCGGGGCAAGGCCTTCGAGGACCAGATTTACCGCAGTATGTCGGGTGTTGAGGTCAAGGATCAGCTCGCTGGCGTTGATTGGCTCAAGAGCCAGCCGTTTGTCGATGCCAAGCGTATTGCCGTCTATGGCTGGTCATATGGCGGTTACCTGACGCTGCGGCTGCTCCAAAGCGCCCCGGGCGTCTTCGCAGCCGGCGTGTCGGGCGCGCCGGTGACCAAATGGGAACTCTACGACACCCATTATACCGAGCGATATATGGGGATGCCGCAAGACCCCGGCGGTGCCTATGCCAAGGCCGACCCGCTGACCTACACCGACAAGAGCGCTGACCCGTTGTTGCTCATCCACGGCATGGCCGACGACAATGTCGTGTTTGAAAACTCCACGGCACTAATGGCGAAGCTTCAAGCATCGGGGAAGCCATTCGAGACGATGGTCTATCCGGGCCAGACGCACCGGGTCGCGGGGCCGGGCGTCAGCGTGCACCTATGGCGTACGATAATCGGTTTTCTCGACCGCAATGTGAAGGCCAGCGCGGCGGTTGGTAACTGACGCCGTGGCAGCGGGCAACGATGCGGCGCTCGACGAACAGCGTTGCCTCGTAGCGCGCAATCCGCGTGACGTGATTGCCCTCCACAATCTGGGCGTCGAGCTTCGCAAGCGTGACCGGCACGACGAAGCACTGGAGACGCTAGAACTGGCGGTGGCCCTCGGGGCAAAAGCTCCTGAAACGGCAACGGTCCTCGCGCATCTGCTCGCTGACTTCGGCCGGTTTGACGAGGCGGTGGCGCTTTATCATCATGTGCTCGACGTGCATCCCGACATGATCGATGCCCACGAAACACTAGCGCGACTGTTGCCGCAAATCGGTCGCTGCGACGAGGCTTTCGACAGTTACCGGCAGGCACTTCTGAGAGCTCCGGGTTCAGGTCTGTTGTGGCTCTCGGCGCTCTCGGCTGCGAAGGATTTGCGCGATGCCGACCAGCTGCTGGCGTGGGTCGCGGATATAGAAGCGCGGTTCGGACCTGAACCTTTTTTAGACGTGCTTGCCGCGCAGGCGCATATGTGGCGCGGGGAAGACAGTATCGCTTTGCATAAGCTGGCGAATGTCATTTCCACTGAACCGGCGAACCCTGCGGCCCACGCAACCATAGCGCAAATATTTCTCCGGAACGGCGATCTGTTCAAAGCCGAGGCTGCGGCGCTGACGGCATCACGGCTCGCGCCTGACGACCAGACCGCTTGGGCCTTGCTGACCGTAATCTGGCGGCTGTCGAACGATCCACGCGAGCAATGGCTTGCCGACTACGACCGACTTATCATGGAAATTGATCTCGACGGGATCGACCTTACGGCGACATCCGCGACGCTGTCGGGCCTTCACCGTACGCTGGAACATCCGGCCGAACAGTCACTGCGCGGTGGCACGCAAACGCGCGGGTTGTTGTTCGACAAGGTCGATCCGGCGATTACGACGCTCAGAGAGAGTATCGAACGCGGCATCTCAACCGCTTTGGCGGCGCTGCCCGACGACCCTGCCCACCCGTTTCTGCGCCGTGCAACAGGGGGCTTCGCCTTCGCCGGGTCATGGTCGGTGCGCTTGCGTAGCGCGGGTCACCACATTGGCCATATCCACCCTGCGGGCTGGCTAAGTTCGGCAACCTATATCGACCTGCCGCCGGAAGTGGACGGAAGCGGGCAGGCGGGTGCGCTCACTTTCGGCGTACCGGAATCGGCACTCGGCCTCGACCTCCCGCCACGGCGCGTCATTGCGCCGCGCGCTGGCAAGCTGGTGCTGTTCCCGTCCTATTTCTGGCACGGCACGGTTCCGTTCATCAGTGATCAGCCGCGCCTGACAGTGGCGTTCGATGCCGTGCCGGTGGACAGCACCGCCGCCGAGGTTTAGCTCGATACCGCCAATTAGGGGGGCATGATGACCGAAACCTGTTTTGCGCCAGTGGCGCGCATGGACCGTATCGACGTGCTCGATATTCTGCGCGGCTTCGCGATCCTCGGCATTTTCTACATGAACATCCCCTATATGGGCGCGAGCATACATCTATTCGAGAATGATGTTCGTTCGATCGGATGGACGGTCGCAGACCGTAATAGCTGGGCTGTTATCCAAGTCGTGCTGGAAGGAACGCAGCGCGGGTTGCTCGAAATGCTGTTCGGCGCGGGTATGATGGTTCTCGCGCGCCGCGCGATGGAGCCCGATGGGCCTGTTGGCATTGCTGATCTGTATTACCGTCGCAATATCTGGCTGATTGCTTTCGGACTGTTTGACGTCTTTGTGCTGCTGTGGCCGGGCGATATTCTCCATATCTACGGGCTTGCCGCGCTGTTCCTCTTCCCGTTCCGGCGCCTGTCACCGAAATGGCTGGTAACCATCGGCCTAAGCATGGCGCTGTTTACGGCTGTTGGTGGCGGTGTTGAATACGCATCGCGGACATCACTGGTGGCTCAGGTAAAGGTCATCGACGCCAAGGTTGCTGCGAAGCTGCCGCTCACGAAGGCCGAGACAGAAAAGCAAGCTGCTTGGCAGAAAAAACTCGACCGCCCCAAGCTCGATAAAGACGAAAAGAAACTGGTCGACACAGAGAAAAAGGCCAGATCAGCCGGTGCGGGATTTATGACTTACGCCGAGTTTATGTGGGGTGAGTGGATCAAATTTGTCGGCAAAGGGTCCATTTTGTTTGCCGGCGTCGAGGCATTTTGCGCGATGCTGATCGGGGTGGCGCTGTGGAAATGGCAGATCATTCAGGGCGGGCGCAGTACACGTTTTTACCTCCGTCTGATGCTTGTTGCCTATGGCTATGGCATCACCGCGCGCGCCATCGGCGTATGCGAAATTTTCGCTTTTGCACCGCTTCCCAAAACAATCTGGTTCAACTGGGAATTCGCGCGACTGGCTGTCGTTGTCGGGCATATCGCGCTGGTTAACCTAGTGGTGAAATCGGCAATCGGTGCGCGCATCCTGTCACCCCTGAAGGCAGCCGGACGCACTGCTTTCTCGCTCTATTTGATGCAGCAGATTATCGGCATTTTCATCCTGTTCGCGCCGTTCGGGTTCGGGTTGTGGGCAAAATACAGCTGGGCTGGACTGACAGCCATCGCGACGGCGGTCATCATCGCGCAAATCATCCTTGCCAACATCTGGGTGCGTTTCTTTGCAACTGGGCCGTTCGAATGGGCATGGCGATCCTTGTCGTACCTTGAATGGCAGCCTTTCCGTCTTCGCAAGGACCATGCCGCGACGTAAAACCCCGTGTCCGTCTGACGCACGAACTGGACAAATCATCGCCGTCCGCTATGCGGCGCGCGACGATTTGAAAGGTTTGAAATGGGTTACCGGGTAGTGGTCGTGGGCGCGACGGGCAATGTCGGGCGCGAGATGCTCAACATCCTCGCCGAACGGCAGTTTCCGATCGACGAGATCGTTGCGGTTGCCTCGTCGCGCAGTCAGGGCACTGAAGTCGAGCTGGGCGACAGCGGCAAGATGCTCAAGGTCCAGAATATCGAAAACTTCGACCCACATGGCTGGGACATGGCACTCTTTGCCATCGGCTCCGAAGGGACAAGGATCCACGCGCCCCGCTTTGCGGCGGCCGGTTGCATCGTGATCGACAATTCATCGCTCTACCGCATGGATCCCGACGTGCCGTTGATCGTACCCGAGGTTAACCCCGAGGCGATCTCTGGTTATGTGAAGCGCAACATCATCGCCAACCCCAATTGCTCGACCGCTCAACTCGTCGTCGCGCTCAAGCCGTTGCACGATTATGCCAAGATCAAGCGTGTTGTGGTTGCGACCTACCAGTCGGTGTCAGGCGCGGGCAAAGAGGGCATGGACGAGTTATTCGAGCAATCGCGCAACATCTTCGTTGGTGACAGCGCCGAGGCGAAGAAGTTCACCAAGCAGATCGCGTTCAACGTCATTCCGCACATCGACAGCTTCCTCGACGACGGCTCGACCAAGGAAGAGTGGAAGATGATGGTCGAGACCAAAAAAATTCTCGACACCAAAATCAAACTCACCGCGACCTGCGTGCGCGTGCCGGTGTTTGTCGGCCATTCTGAAGCGATTAACATCGAGTTTGAGAACGAGATTTCCGCAAAGAAAGCCCAGAGCATTTTGCGCGAAGCCCCCGGCATCATGCTCGTCGATAAGCGCGAAGACGGCGGCTATGTCACCCCCGTCGAATGCGTCGGCGATTATGCAACCTACGTCAGCCGCGTGCGCGAGGATCCGACGGTCGATAACGGGCTGAGCCTGTGGTGCGTGTCCGACAACCTCCGCAAGGGCGCAGCGCTCAACGCGGTGCAGATCGCGGAACTGCTCGGGCGCCGGCATCTGAAAAAAGCAGCCTAGCGGCGGGCTGGTCCGGCTAGCGGCTGAACCTCAGCCCGACCCAGAATGTCTGCGGCGTGCCCAAGTCTTCGATCCCCGATCCCGATATACCGGAGACAATTTTTTCGTCGAACAGGTTTTCGACCCGTGCGATGAACCGGACGTTCGCAAACAGGGGCAGGCTGACGACGCTGTCCACCGTAATAGCACGGGGCAACAGGCGCGCCTCTAGATCGTCTTCGAACTGCGCGCCCGCGTAACGTACACTCACCGATCCCTGTGGTCCCGAGACCGGGAAATAGGC
>JANNCK010000201.1:0-19007 GCA_031386545.1 Sphingomonadales bacterium | reverse complement strand
CACGATCAAGTCGCGCCCCGCCGCTTCGGGTTCGAGGACAGCGGCCTGAACGGGGGTGGGAGCAGTATAGCCATGCGCGGCGAGGGCTTCGCCGAGAAGCGCGGGACCGGTGGTGAAGGAGGTCATGGCGGCGCGCATAGGACAGTTTGTGGCATTTGTCGCCTGTTGCGTTGCGGCATAGCGCGCGGCAGGATGAAAAGCGGGGAGAGCAGAGCTATGGGCAGGGTTTCGCGGCCAATATTATGGGCAGTATTCTGGATGGCAATTGCCGCCGGGGTGTCGTTCATGATTGTTGTGGCGACGGGTCTGTCGGGGCCACTGGCAGTGGTGTGGAAGGGGGCAGGCGTTGCGTTGCTCGCGATCTGGTGCGCGATGCAAGCCAAGGGGCGCGACGGCTGGTTAATTGCCGCAGTCATGGCGTTCGGGGCGCTGGGTGATGTCTTGCTGGAGACGGCGGGGCTGGTGACCGGGGCGGTGGCGTTTGTCGTCGGGCATGTGCTCGCGATCTTGCTCTATTTTCGCAACGGACGACCGCAGGTGACCGGCAGCCAGCGTTTGCTGGCAGTGCTGGTGGTGCCGCTGTCGGTGATTATCGCGGCGCTGCTGGTGCCAGCGAAGGATATGGTGCCGATTGCGGCCTATGCGTTGTTCGTCAGCGCGATGGCGGCGGGCGCGTGGATCAGCCGCTTTCCGCGCTATCGCACTGGCATCGGTGCGATGATGTTTCTGGTGTCCGACCTGCTGATCTTTGCAAAGCTCGGGCTACTGGCGGGGTCGCCAGTGCCGGGATTGCTGATCTGGCCACTGTATTTCGGCGGGCAGGTGCTGATCGCCTGGGGGGTTACGCAGACGTTAGCGCGGGATCAGAACGACCGACTTGGCTGAGCCTGTCGAAGCTCGCTACTTTCGGCGCAAACGGACGAAGCAAGGCCCTTCGACAAGCTCAGGGAAGTCGGTAGCTGGACGACGTTAGCGTTTTGCCGCTTTCCACGCCGCCAGCTGCTGCGGGACCAGCCCGACCAGATCGTCATAAGCGAGCGTCATGTCGATCAGGTGGAGCCCCCAATCGGCCAGCACGGTCTTTCCCGCCACGACGTCCCCCGGCACATCGTCGGCGCGGGCATCGGTGGGGTCGGCGTTGACGTGAACCGACAGATAATTCGCGCCGTCGGCGCTGGCGCACTGGGCCGACAACAGGCCGGGCAGGGTGACGAACGCGGTTTTGGGGGTACCGGTTTTGCTCCACGGGCCGGTGTCGCGCGCCATTTCCCATGATCGACCGGCGGCGAAGGCACCGCTCATGTTGGCTTTGCCGCCACCGAGTGCTGCGGGATTGGTACAGGCGACTTCCAGCCCCGGCTTGTCGGTCTTGCCGAAGCGCGATTTTGCAGACGGCGGGGCGGTGTCACGGAAGCTGACATAGGCGATGACACAACCGGTCTGCGTCGCTTTGCGGCATAGCGGCGTCGACTTGAAGTCGCCGCCCATATCTTTGCCCTTGGCAACGATAATGTTGCTTCCGACCAGCATCGCCGACAGCATCCGGCCCGAGACCGGTTTGCCGTCGATTTCCTCGGCAACCAGTCGTTTGAGCAGACCAGCCCCCTGGCTATGGCCGACAAGGACATAGGGGCGACCGCCATTATCCTTCGCCAGGTAATGACGCCACGCATCGCGGACGTCGGTGTAATTGAGCTCGCGGTCGGCGGGGATCGGGCTGCCGAACATCGCGGCTTGCAAGGCGGTGAGCGTGACCTGTCGGTAGAGCGGCGCGAAGCTGCGGCATTGCGCGCCGAAGCGGGCGAACTGCGCTTCGATGACTTTGCGCTCTTCATCGTTCGCCACCATGTCGCTGTTGCCGGTCCGGTCGAACGACACGGTCGGATAGACGTAGAAGCAATCGGCTTCTGGCGCTTTGGCGGCTTTGAAGGGCTGCACCGTCATCGTGCCGTCAGCGGCAATTGCAGTCGCATCGAGCGGGATCGTGCAGGCATCGCGCCGGTCGGGGCGACACAGCCAGTTCTGGCCGAGACCATAATCATTGGGGGCAGGTGCGGTAGCGGCGGTAGCGGCCATCAATAGTGCTGCGAGCATGTGGGTGTCCCCTCCGTGCGACGTTCTGCCGCTATCGGGCGATTGTGCCGCGAACCGCGCGCATCGGCAACACGCCATAGATATGCGGGAACAATTGATTGCCGCGCGATACTTCCCAGCGGACGGTTTCGCCCAGCGCATCGAGGTCGATCTCGGCAATGGTCAGGTTTGTCTGCCCCGCGAAATGCTTCGCCAATGTCTCTTCCAACTGCCCGGCGGTGGACAGGTGGATATAGCCATCGGCGAGATCAACCGGCGCGCCAGTGAAGATGCCGTCGCGCTCGAAGGCGGCCCATTGGTCGGCGGTGAGGATTTTGAAGGCGGCGATAGTTTGCATGTGTTACCTAAAACTGGTAATTTAGATGCCGGAGGTGTCGGCTCATGAAAAATACTTCAATCGCACTCGGCGACCATTGGCAAAGATTCATTGCACAACAGGTCGAAAGTGGTCGCTTCGGGTCCGCGAGCGAGGTCGTGCGTGAGGGGCTCAGACTCGCCGAGGACCGGCAAAGGCGGATCGACCGCTTGAACGCACTGATCGACGAGGGGTTGGCCAGCGGACCGGCCGAGGAGTTCGACTTCGATGCTTTCATTGCCGAAATCGACGACGAGGACGTGGAACCGGTCAAACGCGCCGCATGAAGCGCACACGCCTACATCCTGAAGCGCAAAACGATCTTCGGGGCGTTCGTGCTTATACGATCAGGGCATGAGGAAAGGCGCAGGCGAAGCGCTATCTCGCAGACATTCGACAGCACCTTTCGGATCTCGCTGCTAAACCTTTGCTCCGTCCCTTGATGGACGAACGCTCGGATGGAGTCAGACGCTCGCGCTCGGGTCGGCATCTTATAATCTATGTTCCTGTCTCGGACGGAATAGAGGTCGTCCGCATTCTCCACGAACGCATGGATATAGACGCGCATCTCGACGGCTGACCGCTACACTGCATCCCCATCCGGGTCGCTGCCGCTGTCGACCACCGGGCCATCTTCAACGACAGCTTCCCCTTCCTCCTCGCTCTCTTCGATCCGTGCCGCACTGACGACGTGCTCGTCCTTTGCCACGTCGAACAGCTTCACGCCGGCCGAATTGCGGCCGATGACGCGCAGGGTGCCGACGGTCATGCGGATGAGTTTGGCCTGATCGGTGACGAGCATCAGCTCCTGCCCGTTTGAACAGGGGAAGCTCGCGACAACGGGGCCGTTGCGCGACAGATTGTCGATGTTGGTGATGCCCTGTCCGCCACGGTTGGTGCGGCGGTATTCATAGGCCGACGAGCGTTTGCCAAAGCCATTGGCACAGACCGTCAGGATGAACTGTTCGCGTTCCGCCATGTCGGCCATGCGGTCGGCATCGAGCGTCGGTTCGTTGTCGTTGTCTTTCCATGGGGCCGCGCGCAGATAGGCCTCGCGGTCCTCCTGGCTTGCCCCCGAACGGGTCAGGATCGACAGCGAAATCACCGCGTCGTCGCCCTTCAGCGTCACACCGCGCACGCCGGTCGAATTGCGCGACTGGAACTCGCGGACATCGGACCCCATGAACCGGATCGCCTTGCCCTGCCGTGTAGCGAGCAGAACGTCGTCGGCCTCGGTCAGCAGGGCGACGCCAATCAGCTTGTCATCGGCGTCGTCGCCCTCGAACTTCATCGCGATTTTGCCCGCCGTCGGCACATTGGCAAAGGCGTCCATGCTGTTGCGCCGCACGCCACCCTTGGCGGTCGCGAACATGACGTGCAGGTCGGCCCAGCTTTCCTCGTCCTCGGGCAGTGCCAGCACGGTCGAGATCGTCTCGCCCTCGGCCAGTGGCAGCAGATTGACCATCGGCCGCCCGCGCGTGTTCGGGCCGCCCTCGGGCAGGCGCCAGACTTTTTTGCGATAGACTTTGCCGTGGGTGGAGAAGAACAGCACGGGCGTGTGCGTGCTCGTCACGAACAATTCGGTGACGGCATCCTCGTCCTTGGTTGCCATCCCGGCGCGACCCTTGCCGCCGCGCCGCTGGGCGCGAAAAGCTTCGAGCGGGGTGCGCTTGATATAGCCCGCCATGGTGACGGTCACGACCATCTCTTCACGTTCGATCAGCGCCTCGTCATCGATTCCGTCGAATGCAGCGGTGATCTCCGACTTGCGGGGCGTGGCGAACTCGTCGCGTACCGCCTGCAGCTCTTCGCGCATCACGGCATAGAGTTTGATGCGGTCAGCAAGTATTTCCAGCAATCCTGAAATGCTGTCCGCGAGCTCTTTTAATTCTCCGCCAATTTCTTCGCGACCCAGCGCGGTCAGGCGGGCGAGGCGCAGGTCGAGGATCGCCTTTACCTGTAGTTCGGACAGCTTGTACGAAGTGGAGCCCGCCTGTGGTTCCATCGCTTCGACGAGCATGATGTAGGGTAAAATTTCGGCAATCGACCATTCGCGGGCGAGCAACGCATCGCGGGCGACGGCGGGGCTGGCGGAGCCACGGATGATCCGCACGACTTCATCGACGTTCGACACCGCGACGACGAGGCCGAGCAACAGATGGGCGCGCTCGCGGGCCTTGGCGAGCTCAAACTTCGAGCGCCGTGTGATGACCTGTTCGCGGAATTTGACGAACGCCTCGATCATGTCGCGCAGCGTCAGCGTTTCGGGACGGCCACCGCGGATCGCGAGCATGTTGGCGGGGAAGCTCGATTGCGCGGGGGTGTGCCGCCACAATTGGTTGAGCACGACCTCGACGCTGGCGTCGCGCTTCAGCTCCATGACAATGCGGACGCCGAACCGGTTCGATTCGTCGCGCATTTCGCCGACGCCTTCGATGCGCTTGTCCTTGACCGCTTCGGCGATTTTTTCAACGAGGCCGTTCTTGCCGAGCTGGAACGGAATTTCGGTCAGCACGATGGCGCGTTTGTCGTTCCGGCCTTCCTCGACGATGTGACGCGAGCGCACGATGATCGAGCCGCGCCCGGTGGTGTAGGCTAATTTCGCGCCATGCGTGCCCAGAATCAATCCGCCCGTGGGGAAGTCCGGCGCGGGGACGATGGCCGTCAGTTCCTCGGCCGTAATCCCGCCATTATCCATATAGGCGAAACAGGCGTCGATCACTTCACCAAGATTGTGCGGCGGAATGTTCGTTGCCATGCCGACGGCAATGCCGCCGCCGCCATTGACGAGCAGATTGGGGAAGCGGGCTGGCAGAACCTGGGGCTCTTGCCGTTGCGCATCATAGTTCGGCTGGAAATCGACCGTATCCTTCTCGACGTCGGCGAGCAGGAAATTGGCAACCTTGGCCAGCCGTGCCTCGGTATAGCGCATCGAGGCGGGCGGATCGGGGTCCATCGACCCGAAATTGCCCTGACCGTCGATCAGCGGCAGGCGCATCGCCCAGTCCTGCGTCATGCGGGCCAGCGCGTCATAGATCGAACTGTCGCCGTGCGGATGGTAATTACCCATCACGTCGCCGACGATCTTTGCCGACTTGCGATAGGGCCGCCCCGCAATAAAGCCGCCCTCCTGGCTCGCCCATAAAATGCGACGGTGAACAGGTTTCAATCCGTCACGCACGTCGGGCAATGCGCGCGAGACGATGACCGACATGGCATAGTCGAGGTAGCTCGACTTCATCTCGTCAACGATGTTGATCGGTGAAATGTCCGAGGGGTCGGCGAGTTTGGTCTCGTCGCTCATTGCGGCGTGCTGCTTTCGATGACGGTTAGGTTACATCACCCTAGCCGCTGGTGCGCCGCGATACCAGCCTCGCGTGCCCCTGCGTGCGGCCCTGAGTGCGCCCGGGTGCGTGCGAGATTTTGCTGTCGTGCTCAGTCGGGAATCCGCGCGCCGTCCCACGCGAAATGGCCACCGGTGTCGGCAGGGGTAAGGGCGTCGGCGACGGCGATCAGGCGTTCGGCGGCGTAGGGAGTGGTGAACAGCTTGCCGGCGGCGACATTGCCCTGAAACGGCTTTGACATGGCGGTGTCGACAGTACCGGGGTGCAGCGCGACGCAAATTGCCTGTGGATGGGTGCGCCGCAGTTCGATGCCGAGCGTTTTAACGAGCATTACCAGTGCGGCCTTTGACGCGCGATAGCTGTGCCAGCCGCCCGTGCGGTTGTCACCGATGCTGCCAACCCGTGCGCCGAGCACCGCGAATACCGCGCGGCGGTCGCGGGGCAGGCGGGGGAGAACGTGTTTGGCGACGAGCGCCGGGGCAATCGTGTTGACGCGAAAACTGTGCGCCAGCCACTCAGGATCGAGTTCGCGCATCGAACGCTCTGGCCGCCGGGTTTCGTCGTGGAGCATTCCGGTGGTGACAAAGACGGTCGTCAGATCAGCCGCGAGCGATTGCGCCGCTGTTGCGATGTCCGGTTCGACCGTCACATCGACACCGCTGGCGCGGCTCCAGACCGTCACCGGCCCGGAATTCGCCAATCGCGCAGACAGGGCATTGCCGATGCCGCCCGCACCGACAACGAGCGACGACATGGTTCGGTTCTCGTTCATCGCACCGCCCCTAGCGCCGAACCGAACCCTCGCAAGTCGCGCTTGGCTTGTGTCGGTGCCGCGTGGGGGTTAATCGATGGGCAAGCCCCATTCAGAATGGTCAAGGAGAGAAGAGTGAAACCCGTTTCCCGTCTGGCGATTGCTGCCGTTCTCGCACTCGGTGTCGTTGCAACGCCGGTGTTCGCGCAGAAAAAGCCTGCCGCCGCTCCTGCCAAGGGGCCAGTCTTTTCCAAGGAGTTTCGCGTTGCTGCGCAGCCCCTGCAAAAGGCCGTTTCGGCAAAGGATTTCGTCACAGCCAAGGCGGCGCTGCCCGCCGCACTCGCGCTGGCCACGACCCCCGATGATAAATTCTATGTCGGGCTGTTCCAGTACCAGATCGCGGCGAACGGCAAGGACACGCCGGGCACGATTGCCGGGGCACAGTTGATGCTCGCCAGCGGTGCTGCCCCCGTCGAGCAACAAGGTTCGCTGAACTATCTGCTCGGACGCGAGAATTATTTCGTCAAGGATTATCCCAAGGCGATGTCGTACCTGAACGAGTCGATCCGGCTGGGCAACAAGCCGCCCGAACTGCTCATCATGGCCGCGGACATCAGCTTCAAACAGAAGCAGTATCTGCCGGGGCTGGTTTTTGCCGAACAGGGTATTGCCGCGCAAAAGGCAGCAGGTCAGGTTGTCCCGCAGGACTGGTACGAGCGCGCGTTGAGCGCCAGTTACAATGCGAAAAACGGAACGGAGCTGGTCAAATTTGGCGGAATGCTGATTAAGGCATACCCGACGGCATCGAACTGGCGCAGCACCTTGGTGCTTTATCGCGACAGCAAGCAGATGGACGGGCAGATCACGCTCGATCTTTACCGCCTGATGCGCGCGACAAAGAGCATCGCGGGCGAGCGCGACTATTTCGACTATGCTGCCATTGCCAGCGAGCGCGGCTTGCCGGGTGAAACCAAGGCCGTCGTCGATCTTGCGGTGAGCAGCGATGCGAAACTGGCGACGAGCAAGAATCTGGCCGAGCTGCGTTCCGCCGCCGCACCCAAGATCGCCGCTGATATGGGGGGCCTGCCTGCGAGCGAAAGAGCAGCTGCGGCGTCACCTGCTGCCCGCCCGTCGGTCGGGACAGCCGATGCATATATGAGCTATGGCCAATATGCGAAAGCGGTGCCGCTCTATCGCTCGGCATTGACCAAAACCGGTGTTGATGCCGACACAGTGAATACACGCCTTGGCATTGCGCTCGCATTGAGCGGTGACAAGGAAGGCGCACGTGCCGCACTTCAGGCCGTTAAGGGCGTGCGCGCTGAAATCGCGGCGCTGTGGATGGTCTATCTCGACGTACCGCAGAACATCGCCTGAGCAATGCTTCCCCTCTCCCGCTGGGAGGGGGGAGCTTACCGGTAGGTGTCCTCCGACCGGACCGGAACACCCGACAGCGATTTCGATGTGCGAATCGTCAGGGATGTCTTGACGCCTGCGACATTGGGCGCAGGGGTGATGTGCGTGGTCAGGAACGCTTGGAATTCCTGCAAATCATGCGCGACGATTTTCAGCATGAAATCGATTTCGCCGTTGAGCATGTAACATTCACGCACCGGATCGAGCGTCGCGACATGCGCCTCGAACGCCTGTAAATCGGCCTCCGCCTGCGTCTTCAGGCTGACCATCGCGAACACCGTGACGCCATAGCCGAGGCGACCGGCGTCGAGTTCGGCATGATAACCGCGGATTGTCCCTTCATCCTCCAGCGTGCGCACGCGGCGCAGGCATGGCGGGGCGGTCAGGCCGACGCGACCGGCGAGTTCGACATTGGTCATGCGACCGTCAACCTGCAGTTCGCGCAGGATATGTCGGTCAATCGGGTCAAGTGGTCGTGCCATGGCTCGGGTCTATCCAGATTCTGCGCAAGATAGCTACAGGATAATATCAACCCACGATAATATTGTTACTTTTCAGGGCAAGCTGTCCCAGCTTGTGACGTGCCATTTTGGGTGCTTGCGCGGGGCTGCCGAGCCAGTAGGGAATTTTCATTCGACACAATCGGGACGTGGTCGAAACTGGGGATTTTAAAGCCGCATATGTCCGGGCGATTCGACACGATGCTGGCAACCGCCATGCGGCTGGGAACGGGCGATGCGCTCGCGCGGGCGGCGGCATGGCGTCAGATTATAGACATTGTTGCCCAAGCCGGGCCCTTGCTCGATCACGAGACGCGCGGAGCGGCATTCGAGCGGCTCGCGGGGCTGCGTGACTGCGTCCCTGTTGCCGACCGGCGTATGGCGGCGGCAAGCCTAGCCGGGCGTACCCGCGATCCGGTGGTCGCGGTTTTATTTGCGCGCGACCTGCCCGCTGTGGCCGCGCCGTTTTTAGCGCGCGCGGACCTCGTTGCCACTGACTGGCAGCAAGCCATTCCGTCGATGCCCGCGGCGGCACGCAACATCCTGCGCAACCGGCGTGATTTGCCGCCAGCGGCGATTGCGATGCTCGGGCGATTCGCGCCGGCCGATCTGACACTGCCGTCAACGGGTGTTGTTGCCGAAGCCGCCGCAGCCGAAGACCTTCCTGCGCCCGGCGTCACCCAGATTCGCGAACTCGTCGAGCGGATTGCTGCCTACCGCCAGCGGGTGCCGATGCCACAGGCGGGCGACCCCTCGCCGTCCGAGGGCGAGCCAGAGCCAGAGATCGCGCATCAGCCCCTGCCCGCGAGCTTCATTTTCGAGACCATGCCCGACGGCACGATCGATTGGGTCGAGGGTGCCCCGCGTGAAGCCATCGTCGGCATGAGCATTGCCGATGCCGCGACCTTCGGCGTTGCGGGGGTCGACGGCCAGGCGGCAGGCGCGTGGCGGCGACGCGCGCCATTTCAGGATGCGCGGCTGGTCGTCGCCGGGCTTGGCGGGGCAGGGGGCGATTGGCTGATTTCGGCAGCCCCCTTGTTCAATCCGCGCGACGGCCGGTTTTGCGGGTATCGCGGCGATGCGCGCCGCCCGCGCCAGGACGAACGGCTGGGCGGGCCAAGCGCGGTGGGCGGGCCAAGCGCGGTGGGCGGCATTGCCCCCGATTCGCTGCGCCAGCTCGTCCATGAACTTCGCACCCCGCTGAATGCTATTCAGGGTTTTGCCGAGATGATCGACAAGCAGATGCTGGGACCGGCGGCGTTGCGCTACCGCGAGCGGGCGCGGGCGATCATGGGCGAGGCCGAGCGGCTGGTCGCGATGGTCGATGACCTCGACACGACGGCACGGCTCGATTCGGGGCGATTGGCCGCCGAGGCCTCCGACGGGGCAGATGTGTCTGCCATCGTTGCGCGGGTCGGCAAGCAACATGGCGTCGCGCTTGGCGCGCGCGGTGTCGAACTGACGGTGCAACGCCCCGATTTTACCGCGCCGGTTGCCGCTGCGTCGGCAATTGTCGAACGAATGATTGCCCGCTTGCTGGCAGCCTCCAGCGCGGTCGCGACACCCGGAGAAGGTGTCATTGCAGGGGTCGAAGCGCGCTCAACCGACGTTGTTTTCACGGTCTCTCGTCCGGCGGTGCTGGCCGGTCGTGACGAAACCGCGCTGCTCGATCCCGGCTATGGCCCCGATGGCGACTGGCCCGATGCGCCGTTGCTCGGCCTTGGCTTCACCCTGCGTCTGGTGGCACGGCTGGCAACCCAGGCGGGGGGAAGCCTGTCAATTTTGCCCGACCGGTTTGCGCTCGCATTACCTTCGGTTGCGACGCAGGCCGAGGTACTGCCCGCCTGAACCTTGCCCCGAACCTTGCCCTGAGCCTTGCGCGCGCGTGCGCATTTCCGCTAGCGGGGCGCGGCGTGTGGGCCTGTAGCTCAACTGGTTAGAGCTGGCCGCTCATAACGGCTAGGTTGCGGGTTCAAGTCCTGCCGGGCCCACCACGTCGTGCCGGGCTAGGATTTAGCAAAGCTAAATCCAGCGCCACCCGGCTCGACCGGACGGCCTCGCTCAAGCGAGGACCGACGACGCGGCTTTGCCGCGGCGTCCTCAATCCACCTTAAAAATCGTCGCGGCAAAGCCGCGCCGTAGGTCCTTATTTCATAAGGCCGTCCGAACTGGTTGCGTGTCGCGGATAGCTCCGCTATCCGCCGCCGCATCCAGTCGGGGAGTGGCGCAGCCTGGTAGCGCATCTGGTTTGGGACCAGAGGGTCGCAGGTTCGAATCCTGTCTCCCCGACCAACACTTTAAGTGTTTGATAAATAATATTTATTTCAGTATTTCGGATCATGCGCGATCTGCCGCTCAAGGCATGTTTGTCGCGGAGTTCGGTGAGCGCCGTTCCAGCTTCGTCAGGGAATAGCGTAGGCCACCTGCGCCCGCGGCTTAGCGGTATCGAGACCTATGCACCCGACGGCGAGCCAGCAGCGGCAAGGGCCAGCCGGGCGAGTGCGGGTAGCGATTTTGCCCCCGTTTTTTTCATGATCGACGCGCGGTGGTTTTCGACGGTGCGCTGGCTGATATCGAGGTCGGCGGCGATATTTTTGCTGGGGTGTCCGGCCAAAACCATTTCCATCACCTGATGCTGGCGCTTGGTCAGGCCCTCGAACTGGGTTGCGGCCTCCGCCTGCCAAACAAGTAATTTGGTCGCGTCGCGCGACAGGTCGAGGGCGCGGTCGATGCTCGCGAATAATTCGGTGCGGTCAACGGGCTTTTCCAGAAAATCGATCGCACCGACTTTCATTGCCTCGACCGCCATCGGTACGGCACTGTTGCCGGTAATCATGATCGCCGGCAGATGATGTCCCGCACTTTTCAATTGGCGTAACAGCTCGATACCGTCGATGCCGGGCAGGTAGGCGTCGATCAGCAGGCAGGCCTCGCCGCCCGGTCGATAATCGGCCAGAAACGCTTCGCAATCGCGGAAATCCTCGACATGGCGACCATCCGTTTCAAGCAGCTGGCGCAGCGCGTCGCGCACATTGTCATCATCATCGACAATGTAGATGATCGTCCCGCCGTTGGTGTTGTCGGTGCCGGTGCTGTTGTCGGTGCCGGGGGCGGGCTGGGCGGCGGGGGTGGATGCAAGCACACGCTGGATAGCCTGTTTCAGCACGTCGAGCTTGACCGGCTTGTTCAGTTGCAAACAGTCATGCGCCGCGACATCGCGCAGGGTCGACGTGGAGATATCGCCGGTCAGAATAACCACCGGGATGGCGCGGCCCATGGTCTCGCGCATTTTACTCGTCAGCTGGAGGCCATTCATGCCACCGGGCAAATTATAATCGGCGAGCAGTACATCGGGCTGCACCGATTTGCTGGCGATCATCGCCAACGCGACCTGTGCATCGCCAGCCGTTGCGGTTTTATGCCCGTCGGCGGTTAAAAACTGATCGAGCAAATCGCGCAGATCGGGATCGTCGTCGACGATCAGGATGGTTCCGGTCGCATGGGCGTGGGTGGCACCGACTTTCTGATCGATCTGGTGGCGTTCGGGCGTTTCGAGCTTTGCCGTGGTCTTGAGGGTAATATCGATCGAAAAAACCGACCCCCGGCTGGGCAGCGACCGGACGCCGACGCGGTGACCGAGCAATCTGCCCAGGCGCTGGACGATTGAGAGGCCAAGACCAAGGCCGAGGCTACGTTCACGCGCGGCATTGTCGATCTGGTGGTATTCCTCGAAAATCGCGTCGAGTTCGGTAGCGGCAATGCCGACGCCGGTGTCCCAGACTTCGATTTTCAAGACATCGCCATGCTGTCGGCAACCGATCAAAATTTTGCCGCGTCTGGTGTATTTCAGCGCATTGGAAATGAGGTTGCGCAGCATCTGTTCGATCATCACCGGATCGCTGTGGACGATCCGGCTGCAATGCACCGAACATAGTTTGAGTTTATGGGCCTGCGCCTGCACGATGAACTCGCTGCGCACGCGGTTGATCAGGTCGCCGATCACGAAATCCACCGGCTGGGCGCGGACGACACCAGCCTCGATCTGGTTGATGTCGAGCATCGTGTTGAGCATCCCCGACATCGTCACCAATGTCTGGTCGAGCCGCCCGATCAACGACTGTGCGCGCTCACCCTCGGCAGTCTGCGTGAGCAGCCCGGTCAGCAGGGCAAGCGACTGGAGCGGCTGGCGCAAATCGTGGCTTGCCGCTGCCAAAAACCGTGATTTCGCGAGATTGGCCAGATCGGCCTCGCGTTTCGCGAGCTCCAGCGCCTTGCGCACGGTCTTGCGCTCGGTGATGTCGGTGAAGGTGATGACGACGCCCTCGACGCCGTCCTTGTCGCTCAAATACGGCAAAATCCGCCGCATGAACCAGATGTCATCAGGTGCCGAGACTTCACACTCATTGGCTTGGCGGTCGTGGAGAACTGCCCTGGCATCCTCGGTAAGCATCGGATCGACCGAGAGCGCATGAAGGTCCGCCAGCGGCCGTCCGATATCGCCGGGAATGAGGTTGAACAGTGCTTTTGTCGCAGGCGTAAAGAACCGGATTTTAAGATCAGTATCAAGAAACAGCGTCGCGACATCGGTGCTGTACAGCACGTTCTGCAAATCGTTCGAGGTCGTGCGCTGGCGTTCCAGCGTTTCCTGAAGCTGGCCGTTGAGCGCGGTCAGTTCCTCGTTCAGCGATTGCAACTCTTCCTTCGAGGTCAGCAGTTCCTCGTTCGCCGATTGATATTCCTCATTAACCGACAACGCCTCTTCATTGACCGCGCGGTGTTCCTCTCCCGAGGTTTCAAGGTCGTGGATCGCAGCGGAAAGGTCGGTGCGCGCAACGTCGAGTTCGTGTTCGAGGTCGGCAAGCCGCGGGTCATCGCCGCCGATCGGGACGGTTCCCGATTTTGGTGTTGGCCCGTGACGATCAACAAAACCGACCAGCAACAGCTCTTCGCCATCGTGCATAACCGAGCGGACATCGATGTCGAACGCCACCGATCGACCACCCTGTCTTACCCTGCCTCCAGCCACGACGATGCGTGGTGACGAGCGGCTGACTTTGTTGATTGAGGTTCGCAATTTTGTACGCAGCCCCGGCGTTGCCATCGCCAGAAGATCGTGCGTCGCATAGCCGGGCGCGACCCGCAGATAGCGTTCGGTCGGACCCATTGAGTAGAGACATTGATGCCCACGGTTGATGAGCACCGTGGCGGGTGCGTAACTTTCGAGAACGAGACGACGACAGAGATCGGCAAGCGCGGGCTGCGGTGCGGTTATCGGTTCCTCGTTAGGGCGCGGCGGACCGCGCAGGCCATCCCCCGAAGCTTTCGAAAACAGGAAGGCACCCGGCCGGTTTTTGCCGATGTGCCGATAAATCCGTTCCGACTTGGCGACCGTTTCGAACTGGCCCTCGGCATGGCCAATCGTTTCAGACGAACCAAGGAGCAAGATGCCGCCTTGGCGCAAGGCAAAGTGAAAAAGCGCGATTGCCTTGGCCTGAGCATCGGGGCCGAGATAGATCAGCAGATTGCGGCACGACACCAGATCAAGGTTTGAAAATGGCGGGTCGCTCAACAGATCCTGAATGGTGAACACGACGTTGGCGCGCATTTCGGCGCTGACCGAATAGCCGTGCTCCTGCTTCATGAAAAACCGCGCCAGCCGTTCGGGAGAAACTTCGGTAGCGATCGTGTCGGGATAATGCCCCTCGCGCGCGGTTGCGACGGCATCGGGATCGACGTCAGAGGCAAAGACGCACAGCTTGATCGTCCGTTTTGCTGCCGCAATTGCCTCGGCAAAAACCATCGCGAGTGAATAGGTTTCCTCGCCGGTGCTGCACCCGGCAATCCAGATGCGTAAAGGGCGATCGTCCGGGTGCTGGCGCAAGATGTCCGGCACGATGGTTGTTGCGAGCAGCTCGAACACTTTGGGATCGCGGAAAAAGCTGGTGACGTTGATCAGCAAATCGGTGGCGAGCAGGCTTAGCTCGGCGGTGTCATTTTCGAGCACTGCCAGATAGCGCGCCATGTCGGTCACCGGCATCGACGCCAGCGCCATGCGCCGCTCGATCCGGCGTTGCAGCGTTCCCATTTTATAGAGGGTGAAATCATGCGCGGTGTTCTTGCGCAAAAGTTCGATGATTTGCGGCAGGGCGTCATTAGGGGCAGCCGGACGTTTGGCCATCGTCTTTACGGTCACGCCCCGGGCATGGGCAGCCAAGGCCGCCGGTATCCCGGCCACGCCAAGCACGACAGTCACGCTGCCCCCCGCAATGGCGCTTTGCGGCATACCGTCATATTCGGATTCGGCGGGGTCTTGTGCGATGACGAAACCGCCGCTGTCACGCACAGCTTTGGCACCCAGCGTGCCGTCGGTGCCGGTTCCCGACAGGATGATCGCGACGGCCCGCGCGCCGCACTCCGTTGCCATCGACTCCAGCAGGAAATCAACCGGCATCCGCGCGCCATGTGGCGCGGTCGGTTTTGACAGATGGAGCGCGCCATCGCTGATCGAGAGGTAGCTGCCGGCCGGGATGACATAGATGTGATCGGCTTCGACGATTGCGTTATTTGTAGCTTGCGCGACCGGCATCGACGTATGTTCGGCAAGCAATTCGGCCATCAGGCTTTTGTGGGTGGGGTCGAGATGCTGGACGATGATATAAGCCATGCCGCCATTGGCTCGCAGCGCCGAGATCAGCTTGGTCAGTGCATCCAGCCCCCCGGCAGATGCGCCGATCCCGACGATAGGCAGACCACTTGCCGCTGACGCCCGGCCTTTTGATTTTGGTGCTGAACGAGGCGAACGTGTTCCCGGCATATGGCGTTGCTTCCTCGAAAGGGCTGCCGAGAACTGACAGGAATATTTGAAATATCACAATGTTTCGCAATCGTCGATGCGTCGAAGTGCCGTTCGCACCGACGACACTCTCTGCGTAGTTTCCGACCCTGCTTTGCACACCGAATGAAACTAATGTCCTGAATTACGCACTACGACCAATGGGGACGTAATATGCCAACGATGCACCGCGTGCTTGTGGTCGAAGATGATGCGATCATTGGGTTATTGCTTGCCGAAACAGTTGAAAACCTCGGCCATAGCGTGTGTGCGATTGCCGCCACCCAAGCCGACGCCGTGGCGCAGGCGATGGCGCATCAGCCCGATTTGATGATCGTCGATGCGGGGTTGGGCCACGGGAATGGGGTCGCCGCCGTCGATGCGATCCTCCAGACGCGCTATGTGCCGCACCTGTTCGTGACAGGCGACGGGCGGAAAGTGCGGGCACTGCATCCCGATGCGATCATCCTCGAAAAGCCGTTTTTCGTCCCCGAACTGGTGCAGGCAATCGAGCAGGCACTGGCAGTTTCAAAAGCCGCTTGAGGCGAATGCCATTTGACTGGATGCGGGGGGCGGGACACGCCCGACAACCAGTGCTGTCCGTTAGGCTGGCCGCCGGGCGTGGGAAGGCATTATCCGGAGCGAAAACTTTTCGACAGCCTCGGAAACTACCTAACGACCCTATGGTCATGGGGCCGCCGCCGCTGGATGAAATCTACGCAGCCGACCAGGTAAAGCGGTCAGCCGGGACAGGCTGCGTAATTTCCGAGCCTGACGTACCCGAACGTGCGCCGCTATAATCATGATAATTGTGGGTATTTATGTCGAACGCGCCGGGGTTTACGCACTATGCTGATCCAGCTGATCCTCGCGACGGTCATGGTCGTGGTGACGGTCCTGATTCACGGCGCGGGCATTACGGCACTTGCGCGCGGCCTGCGGATCGACCCCGGCGCGATCGAGGAGCACCATCATTTTTCGCTGAAACGGGCGTTCGTCATCCTGATCGTCGTGCTGGCGTTGTTCACGCTGCACGGGATCGAGATATGGCTCTATGCGGCCATCTACCTCGTGATCGGTGCCGTTCAGACGCTTGAAGCCGCTGTCTATTTTTCCACTATCACCTACGCCAGCATCGGGTTCGGCGACGCAGAAATGGCGCGGCCCTGGCGACTGGTCGGCGCTATCGAGGGGATCAACGGCGTCTTGCTCCTCGGCTGGTCCACAGCGTTCTTTGTCACCGTTGTGGCGCGGTTGCGGAAATGACAGGATCGACCCTCTCGCCCCCGCAGGGCTTGTCCTCCGCCGAAGCCTTGGCGCGCTTTAGTGCCGATGGACCCAATGAACTGCCCCTTGCACACCGACGATCTGTGCTGCGGATCGCGCTTGAAGTTGTGCGCGAGCCGATGCTGGCGTTGTTGATGGTGGGCGGTGTTGCGTATCTGTTGCTGGGCAGTTTGGGTGAGGCGCTGATCCTGCTCGGCTTCGCCACCTTTTCGGTCGGCGTTACGGTCATCCAGGAAGCACGCACCGAAAATGTGCTGGAGACGTTGCGCGACCTTTCGGCTCCGCGCGCCTTGGTCATCCGCGATGGCGTACGAGTCAGCATTGCCGGTCGCGAGGTTGTTTGCGGTGATCTTCTCGCCCTCGAGCCCGGCGACCGGATCGCCGCCGACGCCACGCTGGTCGAGGCAAACGACCTGCAAACCGATGAATCGCTGCTGACAGGGGAATCGCTGCCAGTAGGCAAAGCCGCAAAAAGTGTTGGTGCCCCTGACGATGAGCGCCGGCCCGGCGGGGACGGGCGGCCCTATGTCTATTCTGGTTCGCTCGTCGTTCGCGGCAGCGGGATTGCATATGTGCTGGCAACGGGGCCGCAGAGCGAGATCGGCCGGATCGGCCAGTCGCTGGCGACCCTTGATACCGAAGCGCCGCGTCTGCGCCGCGAAACGACGCGCATCGTGACTTGGTGCGCCATTGGCGGTAGCGCCGTCGCGTTGCTCGTGGTGCTGTTATTCGGGTTTTTGCGGGGAGGCTGGATCGACGCAGTTCTGGCCGGGATCGCGATTGGCATGGCGATGCTGCCCGAAGAATTCCCGGTCGTCCTGACGGTGTTCCTGGCGATGGGGGCATGGCGGATCGGCAAGGTTGGTGTGCTGACGCGCCGCGCCGCCGCCATTGAGACACTGGGGTCGGCAACGGTGCTCTGCACTGACAAGACCGGCACGCTGACCGAGAACCGGATGTCGGTAGCGGCTCTTTGGCTGCCGTCGGGCGAGACGGCGACAATCGCGAACGACGCGCCCGTGCTGGTTTCGTTTCATATTTTGCTTGAGACTGCAGCCCTTGCCAGCGCGGTCAATCCTACGGATCCGATGGAAATCGCGCTCCACGAAGCGCGCATTGCCGCTGGTGTCACAGCTCAGACCGACGAAAAATTAGCTCAGGCCTTCGGGCTGCGCCCCGATTTGCTGGCAATGTCGAATGTCTGGGAAGGTCGCGACGGCCTCAAGATCACGGCAAAGGGTGCACCCGAAGCCATTGCCGAATTGTGCCGTTTAACGCGCGATGCGCGTGGACCCATGATGGCGGCAGTCGAAGCAATGGCCGCGCGCGGCATCCGCGTGTTGGCGGTCGCAACCGCAACGCCGCCGGATCGGCACTGGGCGGCATCCCAATCGGATTATCATTATGCACTGACGGGCCTCGTTGGGCTGGCCGATCCGCTTCGCGCCAGTGTCGCCGCAGCGGTCGCCGAATGCCGGAGCGCCGGTATCCGCGTGGTGATGATTACGGGCGATCACGCCGCCACGGCCCGATCTATCGCGACGCAGGCTGGCATTGCGGACGGCGATGTCCTTACCGGTGCTGATTTAGCAGCACTCGACGACGCCCAACTTGCCGAACGGCTGAAGACCGTCACTGTCTTCGCGCGGATTATGCCCGAGCAGAAATTGCGCATCGTCGAAGCATTCAAGGCCGATGGCGAGATTGTCGCCATGACGGGTGATGGCGTCAACGACGCCCCATCGTTAAATGCCGCGCATATCGGGATTGCGATGGGCAAGCGCGGTACCGATGTCGCGCGCGAAGCATCGGCGATCGTCCTGCTCGACGACGATTTCGGGTCAATTGTCCATTCGGTTCGGCTGGGTCGGCGCATTTACGACAATATCCGCAAGGCAATGGCGTTTATCTTCGCAGTGCATGTGCCCATCGCCGGTCTTGCGCTGTTGCCGTTGTTCTTTGGCCTCCCCATCCTGTTCGGCCCGGTCCACATCGCATTGCTCGAAATGGTGATCGACCCCGTCTGCGCGCTCGTCTTCGAGGCTGAACGCGACGAGGCCGACATCATGCGGCGGGCTCCTCGCGATCCAGACGAACCGTTGTTCTCCTTGGCGATGGTCGCGTGGAGCGTCTTTCAAGGCGGCATCGCCTTTGCGATGCTGGCAACGTTGTTTTTCGTCGAGATTTGGAGCGGTATGCCCGAAGCCGAGCTTCGCGCCCTGATCTTCTTCGCGCTGATCGCCGAGATATTGGCGCTGATCCTCGTCAACCGGTCGTTCAGTGCGTCGCTCGGCGAAGCTTTTGTCCGGCACAATACGGCGCTGCGCTATGTCGTTGTCGCGATCTTTGCGATTACCGGCGCGATCCTGTTCTGGCCGCGCGCGCAACTGCTGCTGAAAACCCTGGTGGAGCGCTACATCGCCGACGG
>JANNCK010000140.1:0-4135 GCA_031386545.1 Sphingomonadales bacterium | reverse complement strand
CAGCGGCTCGATCAGCACATCGACGCCGAGATTGCCGATTAGCTGCCAGTGAAACGCATACCAGTCGCGGAACGGTACCGGGTCGAGCTGGACAGCGTAGCGCCCCATATGCCCGGGCAGATCGACGAGTGGCGGAATCGTTGGCAACAGCAACGGGACAAGCGCCAGCAGCACGCAAGCGACGAGCACGCTGCGGCGGTTCCACCAGTCGGGGGGCGTGGCGTGCTGTGGGGTCAAATCGAACTCATGGCTGTGCGTGTGATGTCAGCAATCCGGTTTCACGCAAAGGCGCAAAGGAAAAGACAAGGCGCAAAGGCATCACAAACGTCGCTTATGGCTGCGAAGCGGCAACAATTGCCATCTGCCGCATGTGCTCTGATGGCGCTTCTCGCGCGTGCCGGCACGAAACCTTTGCGCCTTTCCTTCTTCTTTGCGCCTTCGCGTGGAACCCCTACCGGTCCCGCCGCCCGAGCAACCGCAACCGCAAGGCGTTCAGCTTGATGAACCCTTCTGCGTCACGCTGGTCATACGCACCGGCGTCGTCCTCGAAGGTCACGACCTTCTCGCTGTACAGCGAGTTCGGCGATTTCCGGCCCGTCACATTCACGCTGCCTTTGTAAAGCTTCAGCCGTACCGTGCCGCTGACCTTCACTTGGCTATGGTCGATCGCCGCCTGCAACATCTCGCGTTCGGGGCTGAACCAGAAGCCATTATAGAGCAGTTCTGCGTAACGAGGTGCGAGTTCGTCCTTCAGATGCGCCGCCCCCCGGTCGAGCGTCAGCTGCTCGATGCCGCGATGCGCGAGGTGCAGGATCGTCCCGCCCGGCGTCTCGTACATGCCGCGCGATTTCATGCCGACAAAGCGGTTCTCGACCAGATCGAGCCGCCCGATGCCGTGCCGCCGTCCGTACTCGTTCAGCGTTTCTAGCACTGTGGCGGGCGACATCCCCTCGCCGTTGATCGCGACTGCATCGCCGCGTTCGAAATCGACCGTGATAACCTCGGGCGTGTCAGGCGCGTCCTCTGGATTGACCGTGCGCGAGTAGACATAGTCAGGAACTTCGTCCCACGGATCTTCGAGGACTTTGCCCTCCGACGAGGTGTGCAACATGTTCGCATCGGTCGAAAACGGCGACTCACCGCGCTTGTCCTTGGGCACCGGGATCTGGTGCTGTTCGGCAAAGGCAATCAGCGCGGTGCGGCTGGTTAAGTCCCACTCGCGCCACGGGGCGATGATCTTGATGTCGGGTGACAGCGCATAATAGCCCAGCTCGAAGCGGACCTGATCATTGCCCTTGCCGGTCGCGCCGTGGCTGACCGCGTCGGCCCCGACCAGCTTGGCAATCTCGATCTGGCGCTTGGCGATCAAGGGCCGCGCGATGCTGGTGCCGAGCAGGTATAGCCCCTCGTACAGCGCGTTGGCGCGCATCATCGGGAACACGTAATCGCGGACGAATTCCTCGCGCAGGTCGTCGATGAAGATATTCTCTTCCTTGACGCCCATCAGCCGCGCCTTGGCGCGCGCCGGTTCCAGCTCCTCGCCTTGGCCCAGATCGGCGGTGAAGGTCACGACCTCGCAATTATAGGTCTGCTGCAGCCATTTCAGGATAACGCTGGTGTCGAGCCCGCCTGAATAGGCGAGCACAATTTTCTTGATGTCAGCTTTGTCGGCTCCCGGCACTTGGCAACTCCCTTGATTCGTGGTGGCGTCATACGGGTGCCGACTCGAAAGGGCGAGAGGATGGGGAATTCATCAAACAAGACCGGCCCGACGGGGGCCAGTGTTGATGCTTTCGTCGGGGCCGTCGCCGATCCGCAGCAGCGCGCCGATGCGCGGTCGCTTATCGACCTGATGCGGCGCCTGTCTGGCGAGCCGGCGTACATGTGGGGCTCGACAATCATCGGCTTCGGCACATATCACTATAAATATGCAAGCGGGCGCGAGGGCGATGCCGGGCGCATAGGATTTTCGCCGCGCAAGGGGCAGATAGTTATCTATGTCGTCGATGGTTTCCCGGATCATACCAACATCACGGCGCGTCTCGGCAAGCACAAAACCGGCAAATCTTGCCTCTATGTCAAGCGCCTGACCGACGTGAATATGGACGTGCTTGAGGAACTTTGCTCAGCTTCGCTGGCTGTAATGGACGAACGCTATCCACGCATCTGAACCCAAGTTGTTCAACTCGGGTAAATCTTAGACGCGCGATTTTGTGTGGGTAAACATAATTCCTTGAGAGGGATTCAGCATGAAAATCTGGCAGATTGTAACTGTATCGGCGGCCGCCGCCGTCACCTTGCCGGCGTTAGCGCAAATGACCTCGCCCGCCGCGGCGGTTCCCGCGGCACAAACCCGCGCCGACGTCGAGGCAAAGGTACGCGACCGGTTGGGCCGCTTCGACACGAACAAGGACGGCACCGTCACAGCTGACGAAATGAAAGCCTTTGCCGAAACCCGAATGAAGATGCGCAACGACGAGCGCTTTGCGGCGATGGACACCGACAAGAACGGCAATATCAGCCGCGCCGAATTCGACGCGCACCACAAAAACGGCATGATGGCGATGGGCAATAGGGGCCATCGCGGCCGTGACGGGATGGGCCATGACAAGGCAGGCGGTGACCGCGTCGTCCATATCGAGCGCCGCCGCATGGGCAATCCCGATGCAACGCCGGGTGCCGACGGCAAACCCGTCATCAAGGAGCGCACCCGCATCATGATGATGGGCGGTCACGATGGCATGATGATGCAGGGCGACGGCAAGGGCATCGTCATCGCCGACGCCGTAAAAAAGGCACTCGAACGCTTCGATGTTACCGACACGAACAAGGATGGCAAAATCAGCCCCGAAGAGCGCAAGGCCCAGCGCCGGGCGTGGCGAATGAAAATCGGCTAGGCAAATTTTATCAAGCGGAGGCGCGCAATTTCGCCTCCGCCGCCGCCATATAGTCGCGGGTCAGCGGTAACGCCCGCCGGTCCTTGGCGTATTGCAGCTGGTACACGCACAGCACGCCGTGTTCGAACGCGCTGGTGCAACCCGCCAGATAGAATTGCCACATCCGGAAAAACCGCACGTCGTAGATCGCCTCGATCTCGGCTCGTTTTTCCATCACCCGCGCGTACCAGTGGCGCAGCGTATAGGCGTAATGCAGCCGCCATGTTTCGCAGTCAGTCTGGATCAGATTCTGGCGCTCGGCCCCGTCGGTGATTTCGCTGAGCGCCGGCGCATAGCCGCCCGGGAAAATATATTTCGACGCCCAGGCATCAGTCGTCCCTGGCCAGCCCATCCGCCCGATGGTGTGGAGCAGCATCACGCCCTCATCGGTCATGAGATCACGGCATTTCTTGAAGAACGCCCGGTAATGCGGCGGGCCAACATGTTCGAACATGCCGACCGACACGATGCGATCAAACTGGCCAGTGACGTCGCGGTAATCGACCAGCTCGAACGAGACCCGATCCGCAACCCCGCGCTTCACTGCATCGGCGCGCGCATATTTGATCTGTTCTTTGCTCAGCGTGATCCCGACAACATCGACCCCGAAATGCTCGTGCAGGTAAAACGCCATCCCGCCCCAGCCACAGCCGATGTCGAGCACCCGCATCCCCGGCCGCAGATCGAGTTTCGCCGCGATATGCGCCATTTTGTCGCGTTGTGCCTCATCGAGCGAAGTGCCCGGGTCAGTGAAATAGCCGCAGCTGTATTGGCGGTTTTCGTCGAGAAACAAATCATACAGCCGGTCGTCGAGGTCGTAATGATGCGCGACATTGCGCTTCGACTTGGCGTTCCAGTTCCACCGGTCGAGCTTGCCCGCGATCTTGCCCCAGGCGCGGCTTGTCCAGCGCGCATCGTCGATGCCGCCGCCTTGCTCCCACCGGCTGTTGAGCCGCAACAGGCTCAACAACCCCATGATGTCGTCATTGTCGATGATAAGACGGTGGTCCATATAGGCCTCGCCGCCGCCGAGCTCGGGCTTCATCACAATATCGCGCGCGACTTTCGCATCGGCGAGGCGGACGGTGATGTCGGGAAAGCCCTGCGTCGGCGTGCCGACTTTGCTGACCTGCCCCTTATGGTCAGTGACGGTCAGTGTGCCGTGGCGGACGATCTTGGACAGAAAACTGTCGAGCAAA
>JANNCK010000084.1:0-1585 GCA_031386545.1 Sphingomonadales bacterium | reverse complement strand
GAGGGGACAATGGCTTGCGGCGAATATGGCCCCGGCCGTCTGCCACACGTCGATGCAATATTTGCGGCGGCGCTGTCGATTCTTGAAAACTAACCGTATCCCTGAGCTTGTCGAAGGGCTGTCCTTCTTTGTGCGCTGGTCGAAGAACAGTACAGGGCTTCGACAAGCTCAGCCATGCGGGGTTAGGTTATGAGTTTCGCCATCCCCCACATCATCGTTACCGCCGGCCCCACGCACGAGCCGATCGACCCCGTCCGCTACATCGCTAACCGCTCCTCGGGCAAACAGGGTTTCGCCATCGCCGCCGCGCTCGCCGCCAAGGGCGCACAGGTCACGCTGATCGCCGGACCTGTGACGCTCGACACCCCGCCGGGCGTGACGCGCATCGACGTCGAGACCGCACGCGAAATGGCCGCCGCGGTCGATGCCGCCCTCCCCGCTGATGCCGCGATCATGGTCGCAGCTGTCGCCGACTGGCGCGTCGAGAGCGCGGCACAAAAGATCAAGAAAGACGGCAGCGGCGTTATGCCCACGCTTACTTTGATAGAAAACCCTGACATCCTCTCGAAGCTGTCACGCAGCCCGAAGCGCCCCAAACTCCTGATCGGCTTCGCTGCCGAAACCGAAAATGTGATCGAAAACGCCAAGGCGAAACTGGCGAGAAAAGGCTGCGACTGGATCGTTGCTAATGATGTATCCGGCGATGTGATGGGGGGCGCGGCGAACACGGTGCATGTCGTGACTTCGGACGGCGTGGAGAGCTGGGCGCGGATGGTGAAGGATGATGTGGCGGAGAAGTTGGCGGGACGGGTTATATCGAGTTTTTTAGACGCGAACCTCAGAAAGCAACGTTAGGTCGGCATGCAACGCAGTCTTCCAAGCAGCATCTTTGTGTCGAAATGCCCACCCAATATCCAAAATTTCGTTGATCATCCTCACCACGAGCCTTCCAAAATCGGGAATGCCGGACACCTCAAGTGACCAACCCATGGGCTCAAAGTGAACAAACTGGTTTCGGACAGTGTCATGAACTCGGTTAAGCCACGCCAACTCATCGTCGGTGATTGCAATTCCGTCTGAATTGCTTCGATCTCCTGCCGAATGAGGCTTTCGGGCAGCTTTCACTAGGTCCGGCAGCGCCATAAGAAAGGTTTTTGGAGGCCTCAGTTCAGCGTTCGTGCGACTGGATTCAAAATACGAAATCCAAGCTGCGGCATTACGTTCAGTCACCGCTCCTACTGGCGTCGCAGTCGTAACGAGATGACTTACACAAGCACCTTGCAGGGCAGAATGCAGTGCTAGCGCGATCCATTTCCAAACTTGGCTATCGCTCGAAACAAATTGGTAGCAGCGAACGGCATGACGAACCGATGCCGCGACATCTTCTGCCTCGTCCACACGTATCCAGTTTTCATTGTGGGAAGTCATTTTTCACCTCTAGTAATCCCCTTCCCCCGGCGGTTCATTCTGCGCCCCATCCAGAAACGCGAGAAAATCGGCACGGCTGGCATTCTTCGCGCGGGCCTTGAAATAGCTTTCCGTATCGAGCGCCGACAGCTTTTCCGCCACCGCGACATTGATGAAC
>JANNCK010000051.1:0-2668 GCA_031386545.1 Sphingomonadales bacterium | reverse complement strand
CGATGGTGACCCCAACGGGAATCGAACCCGTGTTTCAGCCGTGAAAGGGCCGCGTCCTAACCGCTAGACGATGGGGCCGCAGGATCGTTCCTGTGGGCGAAGCGCGCGCTTAGCATAAACGCCCGCATCGTCAACAGGGACTCATTCAACCCATGCCGCATCGTCGAGATGCAGCTCAGCCGCCGGTCGTGCGCCCCAGTCGTCGATTTTGGCACGGCCCGCCACCCACAGGCGGCGGTCGCGGGGTGCGGCGAGCAAGGCCTGCCCCAGCGGCGTGTCCGCACTGCGGAACGCCACGGTCTTGAGGCTGCGTCCGTCATCGCCCTGCATCAGCGCGCGGACATGGCCGCCGCTGCCGACAATATCGGCCTTGATAACCCGCATCGGTCCGGCCGCGACGCGGGGCGCGGGCCAACCCATGCCATAGGGGCCTGCCCCCTCCATCGCCTCGACCAGCGACGGGGTCACGCCGCCGCACGAGACCACCACATCAAGCAACAGCGCCCGGTCGCCCGACGCGCGGGCGACATCGGCTGATAATCGCGCATCGATAAATTCGGCAAAGGCTTCGACCTGGTCCTCGGCAACGGTTAGCCCTGCTGCCATCGCGTGGCCGCCACCAGCGACAAGTAACCCCATGTCCTTGGCCGCCAGCACTGCGGCCCCGAGGTCGACGCCAGAGATTGACCGCCCCGACCCCTTGCCAACGCCCGCCTCGTCGAGGGCAATCACAATGGCGGGCTTCCCCAGTTTTTCTTTCAAGCGTCCGGCAACGATCCCGATCACGCCCGGATGCCAGCCGCGCCCAGCGATAACAGCCACGGCGCGGTTGCCCTTGTTGGCGGCGAGCATTTCGGCCTCGGCCTGCACACCCGCCTCGATGGCCCGGCGCTCCTCGTTCAGGCGGTTGAGCTCTTCGGCAATATCGGCGGCTTCTTGAGGGTCTTCGGTGGTCAGCAGCCGCACCCCCAAATCCGACTTCCCGACCCGGCCGCCCGCATTGATGCGGGGCCCAAGTGCAAAACCAAGATCGGAACACTGCGGGGCACGCTTCAATCGTGACGCGGCCAGCAAAGCCTCCAGACCGACATTGCGCCCCGCACCCATCACCTTCAGCCCCTGCGCGACGAATGCACGGTTCAGCCCGCGCAACGACGCGACGTCGGCAACCGTGCCCAGCGCCACGAGGTCGAGCAGGTCGATTAACTTGGGTTCTGCACGCGAGGCAAAAAAACCGCGCCCGCGCAGCTCGCGCAACAGCGCCGCGCCCAGCAGGAACGCCACCCCGACCGCGGCAAGGTGACCATGGGCCGCCCCCTCGCCCTCGTCGAGCCGGTTGGGATTAACGAGGGCCAGCGCCAGCGGCAGCGTTGCCGCGCACTGGTGATGATCGACAACGATCACATCGACCCCGGCCTCGCGCGCCATCGCCAGTGCTTCAAACGCCTGCGCGCCGCAATCGACCGTGACGATCAACGACGCCCCGCCCTCGGCAATTTTGACCAACGCCGCGCCGGACGGGCCATAGCCCTCCATCAGCCGGTCGGGGATATATGCCTGCGGATCGAGGCCGAGCCCGCGCAGCAACCGGATCAACAGGGCCGCCGAGGTCGCGCCGTCAACGTCATAGTCGCCGAACACCGTCACGGCCTCGCCGTGCTTGACCGCATCGGCCAGCCGCACCGCCGCGACATCCATATCGCGGAACATCGAGGGGTCGGGCATGAAGCCGCGCAGTGTCGGCACCCGGTGCGCATCGACTTCATCGGGCGGACAGCCGCGTGCAAGCAGCAAGCCCGCGACCAGATCATCACCCGGCCCGGCCCCGCTACGCCAGCGCCAGGCCTGTCCGGTGATTGATTGAGTGACCGACAGCGGGTTCATTACATCCGCTATGCGGGCAGGGTCCGGTGTCGGCAAGTATCGCGGCTAATCAAACGATCCGGTGATCGCCGCGCACCCAGCGGATCGTGCCCGATGACGCACGCATCACGACGCTTTCGGTGGTCATGCGTCCGCCCGGCAACCGCTTCACGCCCGCCAGCAACGACCCGTCGGTGACACCAGTTGCGGCAAAGATGCAGTCGCCCTTGGCCAGATCCTCAAGATCATAAATCCGGTCGAGATCGTCGATGCCCCATTTGCGCGCGCGGGCACGCTCGTCGTCGTTGCGAAAGATCAGCTTGCCCTTGAACTGTCCGCCAACGCAGCGCAGCGCCGCACAGGCCAGCACGCCTTCCGGTGCGCCGCCCGACCCCATGTAGATGTCGATGGTGGTTTCGGGGTTGGTCGTCGCGATCACGCCCGCAACATCGCCATCGGGGATCAGCATGATCCCGCAACCAATGGCACGCAGCTCGGCGATCAGCTTCTCGTGGCGCGGACGGTCGAGCACGCATGCAATAATCTCGTGCGGGGCAACCCCCTTTGCGGCGGCGACCGCGTGGATATTCTCGGTCGGGGTTTTGTTGAGGTCGATGACCCCTTTCGGATAGCCCGGGCCGACCGCAATTTTTTCCATATAAACGTCGGGTGCATTGAGCAGATTACCGTGCTCGGCCGCCGCCAGTACGGCAAGCGCGTTCGGTCCCGCCTTCGCCGTGATCGTGGTGCCCTCAAGCGGGTCGAGCGCAATATCGATCTTTGGTCCGGTACCCGGTGCCGAGCC
>JANNCK010000033.1:0-1542 GCA_031386545.1 Sphingomonadales bacterium | reverse complement strand
TGCCAAGGTATTCACTGTCCACTACCCCGACGAGGAACGCGACGCGGGCAGGGCGCTGCGCCGCACCCCCTGCTATGACCGGATGAAGGCACTGGGCGCGGTGTTCGGTAGCGTCTTTGGCTGGGAACGACCCAACTGGTTCGCACCCGAAGGCTATGCACTGAGCGAAGCCGATCTCGACAAGTCCGATGTGCTGTTGAACGACAATCATCCTGTTGTGGCGGGGGAGCCCGTGCGCGAAAAATGGTCGTTCCGGCGGTCCAACTATTTCGAGCATGTCGGGGCAGAGTGCCTGCATGTGACGAAACATGTCGGCATTCAGGACATGAGTGCCTTTGCGAAATGCGAGATTTCGGGGCCGGGGGCGGAAGCCTGGCTCGACACTTTGCTGACTAATGCCGTGCCGAAGAAAGTCGGTCGGGTCACGCTCTCTTATTTGCTCACCAGCAAAGGCGGGGTGCGGAGCGAGTTTACGGTCTATAAAATCGGGCCGTTACGCTATTATCTGGTCTCGGCAGGTGCCTATGAGCGGTATGACCATGATTATCTTAAAAAGGCGATGCCGCGCGATGGAATGGTGTCGTTCGAGCGGCTGACGACGGCGATGGGCGTGCTGGTGCTAGCGGGGCCAAAGTCGCGCGATATGCTTACCAAGCTGACCGATAGCGATCTGTCGAACGCGGCGTTTCCTTGGCTGACGGGCGCGACGATCAACATTGGCCTGGCGCGCGTCGAGGCGCTGCGGGTGAATTTCATCGGCGAATTGGGCTGGGAAATTCATCATCCGATCGAGATGCAAAATTACATCTTCGATTTGCTGATGGAGGCGGGTGCCGAATTTGGCATCAAGCCCTTCGGCATTCGCGCGATGACATCGATGGCGCTGGAAAAGAGCTACAAGCTGATCCCACGTGAATTATCGGTCGAGTATTCAGCCTATGAGAGCGGGTTGGACCGGTTCATCAGCGTGAAGATGCCGGGATTTTTCGGCAAGGACGCATTACTCGCGTGGAAGGATGCGGGACATGCGAACCAGTTAGTGACGCTGGAGGTGCACGGAGCAACCGATGCCGATGCGCGCGGCTCGGAGCCGGTGTTTCATGAGGGTCAGTTGGTCGGGCGTACGACCTCGGGCGGTTATGGCTGGCGCGTCGGCAAATCGCTGGCGCTGGCAATGGTGAGGCCCGATCTGGCTGCAGTGGGGACGGCGTGCGATATCGCAATACTGGGTGTGATGCATCGGGCGACGGTGATCGCGGATTCGCCGTTCGATCCTGAAAACGTCGCGCTGAAGAGTTAGCTCGATGGCAGGTTTCGAACCCATCGCCGCATTTCTCGCGCAAGACCGCCCCGGCCACACCCTGCCCCGTGACCTCTATGTAAGCGAAGCGGCCTATGCCTTTGACACACAGGTCATGCTGCCCTCGGTCTGGCTCTATGCCTGCACGGTCGCGCATGTGAAGCAGCCCGGCGACTATTTCCTGTTCGAGCTTGGACATAATTCGATCATCATCGTGCGCGGGCGCGACATGGAAGTCCGCG
>JANNCK010000400.1:0-4546 GCA_031386545.1 Sphingomonadales bacterium | reverse complement strand
CTTGCTCCTGCATCTCCCAACGCCATTGCCGTCGCGCTTGTCTCCGGCGGTCTCGACTCGATGGTCGCCGCAGGCATGGCCCGGGCCGCTGGATACCGGCTGTTCGCGCTGACCATTGACTATAACCAGCGCCACCGGATCGAGCTGGAGGCGGCTGGCCGCGTCGCAAAGATGTTGGATGCAGAGCGCCATGTGGTGTTGCCGCTCGACCTGACGCGCTTCGGCGGCTCGGCGCTCACCGATGCAAGCATCGCCGTTCCCGGCGGCGGTGTGGAGCCGGGTATCCCCGTGACCTATGTTCCTGCCCGCAACACGATTTTCCTATCGGTCGCCCTTGGCTGGGCAGAGGCGGTTGGGGCGAACGATCTGGTTATCGGGATCAACGCGCTCGACTATTCGGGTTACCCCGATTGCCGTCCCGAATTCATCACGGCGTTCGAGGCGATGGCGCGCACCGCGACCAAAGCAGGGGTCGAGGGGGCCAAGCTTATCGTCCATGCGCCGTTGGCGCTGCTGAGCAAAGCCGACATCGCGCGCGCTGCTGTCGATCTTGGGCTGGACGCAGGCGCAACATGGTCGTGCTATGATCCGACCCCAGACGGGCACCCCTGTGGTATCTGCGACAGCTGTCGCTTGCGTGCGAAAGGGTTTGCCGAGGCAGGGCTGACCGACCCCGCCCAGCTTTCGACAAACGCATGAGCTATGCCGTCAAAGAGATGTTCCTGACGCTGCAAGGGGAGGGCGTACAGGCAGGGCGCCGCGCCGTGTTCGTGCGCTTTGCCGGATGTAATCTGTGGAGCGGACGCGAGGAGGATCGCGCGACTGCTGTCTGCCAATTCTGCGACACTGATTTCGTCGGTATTGACGGGGCAGGCGGCGGACGGTTTGCCGATGCCGCGACACTGTCCGACGCGGTTCAGGCGTTCTGGGGTGACGGCGCTGCGCTGCGCTATGTCGTGCTCACCGGGGGGGAACCCATGCTCCAGATCGACGATGCCTTGATCGACGCGCTCCATGAAGGCGGGTTCGAGATTGGCGTCGAAAGCAACGGCACCATCAAGGCGCATCCGGGCATCGACTGGATATGCATCAGCCCCAAGGCGGGTAGCGATGTCGTCCAGCGGTCCGGCGACGAGTTGAAACTAGTCTGGCCACAGCCGGGTAGCGATGTTGACACGATGGAAACTTGGTCATTTGACCACTTGCTCGTCCAGCCGATGGATTGCGCCGATGCCGCCACAGCACGCGACGCGGCCATCGCATTCGTCATGGCGCGACCCGCTTGGCGTCTCACAACACAGGCGCACAAGATTCTCGGCCTGCGTTAGCCTAGGACTGTGATCTGTTATCTGGATTCACTTCTCGGTGCAGCGAGGCGTCAGGCAGGGACAAATCCATATGCACAAATACCATAGAGCACCCTATCCGGCTGGGCACAAAGACGGCTGCTCCCAACCGGAAATTTCCGAAAAGTGGATAGGGTCAAGAGTATCTGTTTATCAGAACTTCGCTTCGAACCCGGTGTAGAAATACCGACCTGTCACATCATAGGAACCCGAGAAATTTCCGGTTCCGCCTGACGCGGTGCCAGAGGGCAGGAACGGGCTGGTGCTGTTAAATGCGTTTCTGATGCCGAGGTAAAAACGCATATCCGACCCTTTGCCTTTTACGTCAAAGCTGGCGTAAAGGTCATGACGTATCCGTTCTCCGATGTGCAGGAACGGCGGGTTTGAACCTGCGGCCGTCGCATCGCGAAGCCTGATGTTGCTGTCCACGCCCTTGCCTGTGTACATTGCCCGCCAGCGAAGGGACACAGGCCCCTCGCGATAGCCAAGCTGAAACTGGCCCTGATTTATCCACGAACCGATTTCCCCTTTACCATCGGTGCGGGTGATGCCGGCAATACCTGTGAACTCGGTGTAGGATTCCAGCAACCGCGAATAAAGCAGGCGAACATCAAATCGCCCCTTTGCAGACAGGAAGTCTGGCGCGTTGAACCGATAATCTAGTCCAACATCAATGCCTGATCGTACAATCTTGTCGAGATTGAGGTCTTGATTGATGATTTGAACTAGTTGGCCATTTGGATCGCGGGTTATTGGATTGCAGAACTGATTATTGCCCAAACCGGCAGAATTACCATAGCATTCATTGAGCAACTGAGTCCCGCTCAGCGCACCGATAGCATTGGTTACCCGTATATGGTGGTAGTCCACTGTCAGCGACAGTCCCCGCAAAGCACTGGGAGATAGCACAAATCCCAATGTTAACGTCTTGGCAGTCTCTTCTTTTAGATTGGGGTTGCCCTGGCTAGGACCCCTGATCGCAGTGATGTCCTGCCTGAATGTCCCGTTGGCAGTGATTGCCGCGGCAATTGCCGGGACACTGCGACAGTTAAGAGCGACCGTACCGGTTGATGCCGCCGTGACACCGTTGCAAAGATCAGTCACTGCCTCCGCATCGTCGCGCAAGGGGGAGTATAGGTTAGTTATCGTGGGTGCCCGCTGGGACTGGGCGTATTGCGCCCTGAATTTCAGTCCTTGGACAGGCGCCCAACCGCCGCCGACGCGATAGCTGAAGACGGTTCCGACATTGGTGATATTGTAGTTACCCACACGGGCAGCCGCCTCAATTGTCAGTTCGTGGGCAAATTTCCGATCCTTTAGCAGCGGTACCGAAATTTCGCCGAAAGCCTCTTTGGCTTCGATGTTGCCGGTAAATTCTGCGATAAAGGAAGAAGATCCGATACCAAGTCGGGTCACTTCGTCAGTGGTCGAACGCTGCCAGTCCCTGCGGAATTCTCCACCAACTGCAATGGCGACCGGCCCCGCCGGGAGCTGGAACAACTCACCGGAAACATAGCCCTGCACGGTGTTTTGCGTCACCAGCGCATCAAGGAACATATCGGCGCGGATGTAATTTGCCGCAGCGGTGCTGATCGCACCTTGTCCGAACACATTGACCGGTACACAACCATTTGCCCTGGCCGCCGCAAGGACACAACGAACCCGGGTAAGATCAGTCGGGGCGGCGGGATCGAACTCGGCATTCAGCGCAAACTGTAAATTGCGAAGGTTGATCGTACCCGCCCGGGTCTGGATCTGGTTGAACCGGCCATAACCGTATGAAAGCTCCCATTTCCAGTTGCTATCAATTTCACCCTTCAACCCGATCCAGCCACGCCAGGTTTCCCGTTCATTCTTTGTGATGAGACCGCCAAGCTCGTTGAAACGACGACGCCACTGTATGCCCGCTGAAGAGGCAAGCGCCCGGATCGCTGCCGGTGCGAAGGGGTTGGCGCGCGGTATGCGACCGACCGTGAACTCATCGAGAACGCCATATGTTGATGTCTCGGAAACCGAAGCATGGCCGCGGAACGCATCTGTTTTGACATTCGAATACTGGCCATGCGCAAATAATTCGATGCCGCCTCCCAAATCGACATTCAGTTTTGCAGCGGCAAGCCATGACTTGCGCGGGCTGACGATCTGGAGTTCTTCGCGCGTATTATAGCCATATTGGGCAATTATATACTTGACAAAGCAGCCCAGTAGCAGGCATACAATGGGGCATGACGAACCTTACCGCCCCGCAATTCACTGACGAAACCAAGGCCCGCGAGTATCTTGAGCGCCTTCGTTGGCCTGACGGGCCGCACTGCCCGCATTGCGGCTCGCTCGCTGCGACCCGCCTTGAGGGCAAGAAGCACCGCACGGGCCTCGTGCAGTGCAACGATTGCCGCGAGCAATACACGGTCACTGTCGGCACCGTGTTTGAGCGCAGCAAGGTTCCGCTCAACAAGTGGCTGTTGTGCAATCACCTGCTTTGCGCGTCCAAGAAGGGCATGAGCGCCAAGCAGATCGAACGTATGCTCGGCGTCACCTATAAAACCGCTTGGTTCATGTGCCACCGCATCCGCGAAGCAATGAAGGATAACGGCACCGATGGCCCCCTAGGCGGTCCTAACACCGTCGTAGAAGCCGATGAAACCTATGTGGGCGGCAAAGCCCGTAACCGTGCGTTCCGCAAGCCCGCCGACAAGAAAGCCGTTGTCGCGCTGGTCGAGCGTGACGGCCATGTCCGCAGCTTCCACGTTGCCAACGTCAACGCCAAGACCCTTCGCCCCTTGATCGTCACGCACGTTGACCGCGCTTCGCACCTCATGACCGACGAGAGCGTCGTTTATACCAGCGTAGGCCGCGAGTTCGCCGGTCACACGACCGTCATTCACTCGGCTAACGAGTATGTCCGAAAGGGTGGCTTTGCCCATAGCAACACCGCCGAAAACTTCTTCTCGATTTTCAAGCGCGGCGTGATCGGCACCTATCACCACATGAGCGAAGCACACCTTGCCCGCTACACCGCCGAGTTCGACTTTCGTTACAACACCCGCAAAATCACCGACGGCGAGCGCGCTGACGCTGCCCTTATCGGCATCGCTGGCAAGCGCCTGACCTATCGGCGGACTGACAAGCTCGCCGCCTGACTTTTACAAGGTGCCGCGCCAAATTGGCGAACGCCGAAAGCGAAGGAACGACCGATGAAA
>JANNCK010000378.1:0-2561 GCA_031386545.1 Sphingomonadales bacterium | reverse complement strand
CTGGATTTCGGCACTCGTCCACGGCTGGCGATGGCGCTCGAAGCGTTCACTGGCGGCCATCAATCGCGCGCGAAGATTTCGGCGTGCGGGATTATGAGTTTGAGCGACGGCAATTCGACATCGTGCGGCTGCGCGAAAAGGTCGTCGCGCCACGACGTCGGCCCGATGCGCTGCACGACGCGGGTGAGCTCCTGCGCGGGATCGACGAAAACCACGGTCTGAAGCGAGTCGATCGTTCGGTATTCATCCAGCTTCGCGCCTTGATCGTTCCGGTCGGTACTGGGCGACAAGATTTCGAAAATTACCGTCGGGTCTTCGAGCTTCTGTTCCAATAGCTCGCCGTCGCTCCACTCGTGGCGGCAGTAAACGGCGATGTCGGGATAGCGCAGATTGGTTCGGTTGACGATCAATCCCATGTCCGAGCCGAATGGCCGACAGCCTGTGCCGCGCAAGCCATTCCGCAACAGTGCCATCACGTTGGAGGCAACAAGCGAATGAGCGACGCTTCCCCCCGCCATCATCCGGATAACGCCGTCGACAAGCTCGAACTTCTTGTCGCTCGGAAAATCGATCGACAGGAATTCATCGACGGTCATCGGGACGAATTTGGGATCGTATCGCATTCGGGCCGTTTAACACCGACCCCGAATGTCACCAAGTCCCCTATAACGGCGACCATTCCCCTTCGACCGCGCCCGCGTCGCGTGCAACTTGTTCGGGCATCGGGATGGCGTCGCTCAGCCGGTCGAGCACGGCTTCGATGCCCGTGCCGGCCGCGCCCGACATCGGCATGATTTCGCATTTGGTCGCACGCTTGAGCTTGGCGGTGATCGCCTTCACTTCGGCAGGACTCAACGCATCGACCTTGTTGAGGCCGATCACCTCGGGCTTGTCGATCAGGCCCGCGCCATAGATGTCGAGTTCCTTGCGGACGGTGCGCCATGCCTTGACCGGATTGTCGCCGGTCGCGTCGATCAGGTGGAGCAGGACGCGGCACCGCTCGATATGGCCGAGGAACCGGTCACCGATCCCCGCGCCATCGGCAGCACCCGCAATCAGGCCGGGGATGTCGGCGATCACGATTTCGCGGTGGTTGTGCGTCGCCACGCCAAGTTGCGGACGGACAGTGGTGAAGGGATAGGCCCCGACCTTGGCCTGTGCGTTGGTCACGGCATTGATGAACGTCGATTTGCCCGCATTGGGGAGGCCAAGCAGGCCGACATCGGCGAGCAGTTTCAGCCGCAGCCAGACCCACGCCTCTTCCGATGGCCAGCCAGTGCCGTGCTGGCGCGGCGCACGATTGGTCGAGGTTTTATAGCTGGCATTGCCGCGCCCGCCGTCGCCGCCGCGCAGAAAGACGCGGCGCTCGCCCGCCTTGGTGAAATCGGCGAGGACGTGTTCCTTGTCCTCGCTCAACACCTGTGTGCCGACGGGGACGCGGATGACGAGGTCTTTGCCGCCCGCGCCGGTCATATTGCTGCCCGCGCCGCCCTTGCCGCGCGGAGCCCGGAAATGCTGGGTGTAGCGAAAGTCGATGAGGGTGTTCAGGCCGGGGATGGCCTCGATGATGATGTCGCCGCCCTTGCCGCCGTTGCCGCCGTCAGGTCCGCCGTATTCGATGAACTTTTCACGCCGGAACGCGACTGCGCCGGGGCCGCCCGTACCCGAGGACATGTAGATTTTGGCTTGATCGAGAAAATGCATGTTTAGACCTGTGTCATTCGCGCCATGACACCGGGTGAGGCCATCAGCTGTTTATAGGCAATATCGCGTGCGGCCCCGCGGGGGAGGCCGAGTGCATCGGCCATCGGCTTACCCAGCAGCGCATCGCCGAGCGCCATCAGGACAAGGGTTAGGGTTTCTTCGCGGATCAGACTGTGTTCGTCGCAGTGATCGTGCGCCAGATGGTCAACCAGATTGTGGATCGCCGACAGGATCGGGTCGAGTGCATCCTTGTTACCCGACGTTATCATCCAGGTCGCCAGCGCCCCCGCACCCTGTTGGTCAAAGGCGTCGAAGGTCATGTCGACGATCAGGCGCGGGTCAGCCTCGCCCCGGCGGGCACTGACGACGGTTTCGGCGATGCTGCCGCAGACCGATTCGGCCAGCATCGCGGCCAGCGCCTTTTGCAGGCCAAGCGCCGAACCAAAATGGTGCAGCACATTGGCATGGGTACGCCCGACGCGCGTCGCGACCGCTTTCAGCGTGACCGCCTGTGGCCCCTCGGTGATGAGAATGTCGCGCGCCGCATCCAGTGCGGCGGTGCGGCTCTCGTCGGGGGTCAGGCGTCTGCGTTCTATCATCGGGATTATTGACATTAGTGTAAGTAAGCTCTACTTCGACGTTCAAGAGGGAGCTCCTAGCATGGCACGACGCGACAAGACACCTGCAGACCTGACCATTACCCCGCGCGACCGCCGGTTTGGTCGCGAATTGGCGCAAAAACGCTGGTGGTTGGGCGGCGATCCGGTCGGGTCCGCTTTCCACAATGCCCTGTCGATCACTTTTCCGCGCGGCGAGGCGTTCTTTGTGGAATCGGTGAAAGCGCACCGCGAGGGGAC
>JANNCK010000312.1:0-6477 GCA_031386545.1 Sphingomonadales bacterium | reverse complement strand
GATGGCCTATGTCGACGAGCACAGTTTTCTGCCCAAGCTCCACCGCTGGCGGTTCAATCTGGCCGACGGGACAACTCGCGAGGAACGCCACGACGACCGCATCCTGGAATTCGGGATGATCGACCAGCGGCGGGCAGGGCGAAAACACCGCTATATCTACTCGACGACGACCAAGCCGGGGTGGTTCCTGTTCAACGGTTTCGTGAAGCACGATCTGGAAACCGGCGAGAGCTGGACGCTCAGGCTGGAAGAAGGCCGCTATGCCAGCGAAGCGCCATTCGTCCCGCGCGTTGGCGGCACACAAGAGGATGACGGCTATCTGGTGAGCTTCATCACTGACGAGAACACTGGCACCAGCGAATGTGTCCTGATCGACGCACGCGACATCGAAGCAGGTCCGGTGTGCCGCATTGCACTGCCCCACAAGATTTCGAGCGGGACACATAGCTGGTGGGCGGAGCGGGGCGAATTGAACAGGTGAATATGCCCTGCACCGCTTGCGCTTTGCACGGGCGCACGCGCAGGGCATGATGGCTGCGGATGCGAACGCTTTACCATAGGATTCTGAAACGCCTGCCAGGACGCGGGTGGCTGCCGCTTGCCTGCCTTTTTGGCCTGTTGGTACTCGGCGATTACACTTTCCTCGGGTCCAGTCGCATCATCGACCAGCGTGGCGGCGACGTGATGCTTCAGTTCAACGCAAGCCGCCGTCCGGTTTCTGACCGGGTGGTAATTGTCGATATTGACCAGCGATCACTCGAACTGATGAATGATATGGCGGGCAGCTGGCCGTGGCCGCGGTCGGTTCATGGCGAGCTGATTGACTATGTGGCCCGGCAAAAGCCGCGCGGAATGGCCTTTGACATCTTGTTCAACGAGCTCGACGTTTACCGGCCAGAGCATGACGCCGCCTTTGCCGAGGCTGTCGCGCGGTATCCCTATGTCTGGCTCGCAATGACCTTGAACGCCGACGGGCAGGGTGCGTGGGTTAGCCAGATGCCTGCCACTGTGGGCGCGCGTCCCCTGACCCAGCCGCCCAAGGACGCCCGCGTGCCGCTTATGATGCCACTGGTGGTCGCGACGCAGGCCAACGCTATGCGCGGCGGGTTGATTAACTTCACCAGCGACAGCGATACTGTTGGTCGTCACCACACGCTGTACCGCGACCGCAATAATTGGCGCTTCGCTTCGCTGCCGTCGCGGATCATGCAGGATCTCGGGCGTCCCGTTCCGCCACAGGCGCAAGTTCTACTGAACTGGCGCAGCGGCTGGACGCATGTTTCCTATGCCGACATCTATCTGGATAGCCTTCGCCAGAAACCGCTGCGCGCGGCCGATGAGTTCAAGGACAAGATCATCGTTGTCGGCACCTCGGCACCGGGCCTGATGGATTTGCGTCTTACCCCGCTCGACAGCACTTATCCCGGAGTCGAAATTCTTGCCACCGCCATCGATAACCTCGATCGCGATGACTGGCTGCGCGAGGTGCAGCGGTCGTCGACGGTGCCGCTGGCCCTCGCGCTCATTGCACTCACGGCTGTGGCATTTGCCCGCAATGTCAGTGCCAATCTTCTGGGTTATGCGTTGGTGGCAGTCACCGGTGTCGTTCTTGCACTCGGCTGGTGGGCGCTGGCGAGCGGCACATTCGTGCCGGTGTTTGCGCCACTGGCGTTCGGGTGGGCCTTTTACCTCACAGCAAGTGCTGCGGCCTATCTCGACGAACGGAACCAGCGGCTACGCACCTCGGTCATGTTCAAACGATTTCTTGACCCGCGCATCGTGACCGACCTGATCGAACGTGGCGAAATCGACCATCGCGGCAATGCCGAATCGCGCGATGTGACGGTGCTGTTTTCCGACATTCGCGGGTTCACCGCCCTGTCCGAAATTGCGCGCGCCGAAGATGTCGTGACGATGCTCAACAGCTATTTCTCGAAACAGGTCGAGGTTATCTTTCGCCACAACGGCACGCTGGATAAGTTTATCGGCGATGCCATCATGGCATTCTGGGGCGCGCCGGTTGCCTATGCCGACCATGCCCGGCTGGCGGTGGCGGCGGCCATCGACATGTCGGCTGCACTCGACGAGCTGCGCGGCCAGCTCGGTCCGCTCGGCGAAACGCTGGAAATCGGTATCGGCATCCACACCGGGCGGGCGGTCGTGGGTTTCATCGGCTCGAATGACCGGCTCGATTACACCGTCATCGGTGACACCGTGAACCTTGCCAGCAGGATAGAGGGCATGACCAAGGGGATCGCCCGCGTGCTAGTGTCGGAGGCGATGCGCGACGCCGTCGGCGATGTTTACGACTGGCGTGATTGCGGGTCGCATCAAGTGAAGGGTCGCGAGATGCCGGTCCGGCTGTTTGAGCCTGTAACTAAATGTGATATGTCGGGGACTTAGTGGGGAGACATCAAGACCTTGCCGCGCTCCGCCGACATTTTTCTGGCCGTCATGCTGGTTTCTTTGGCCTCGGGTGCCAACGCCGCTGAAAAAGGGCTGATCATCCGCGCCGGTGACCTGCTGGCGCAGCCGTTCATTGACGCCGCCAATGCCGGCAAGCTTACACCGAACCAGCCTGTCACCATCGTCGAGCGCCGAGGCGCGTGGGCGAGTGTTCAAGCCAATGGCAAGACCGGCTGGGTCCGCTTGCTCAATGTCAGGCTGGAGCCTGCGAACGCGGGGCCTGCCCTGTCCGGCCTTGCGCCGCCCAAGGCGAAACCCTCCAAAGTTACCGGCCTTTCCTCGCTGCTGCGGACCAACAGTTCGAGCCTGACGGTGACAACGGGTGTCAAGGGCATGGACGAGGAAGATATTCGCGGTTCTACGCCCAATTATGTGCAGCTGAGTCTGCTCGATACGCTTGGGGTTGATGCCGAAGCGGCGCGGGCCAATGCAGGCAAGAGCAAGCTGCTGGAACGCAAGGTCGACTATCTTGACAAAAAGGGTGGCAAATGATGTTGACCCGCGCATTCCCCATTGCGCTTGCCGCCGCGGCGGTGCTGGCACTGCCGACGCTGGCGCAAGCGCAATTTCCCAATATCGGTGGCCTGATTAAGGGAGCGCGCAACGCCAAAAACCTCGGGGATTCTTTCCGCAAAATTTCGGAGGCGGAGGAAGTAAAGCTTGGCGGCGACCTTGCTGGTATCATCCTTGGCGTGGCCCCGCTCGTGCAAAACCCTGCCAAGCAGCTCTATATAAACCAACTGGGCCGCTGGCTGGCGTTGCACAGCGACCGTCCGGACCTTCCGTGGAAATTCGGGATTATCGAGACCGCCGACGTCAACGCATTTTCGATGCCCGGCGGCTATGTGCTGATCACCCGCGGCATGTTCGAAAAGATGCGGAGTGAATCGGAACTGGCAGGTGTGCTGGCGCACGAAATCGCCCATGTCGTGCACCGCGACCATATCGCCGCTCTGCAAACCAGCCTGCGTAATTCGGCAGTCACGGGGTTTAGCGAATATGCCACTGGCGGGGGCGCGCTGGGCTCGCTGGTCAAGACCGCGATCATCAATGCCGGTAAAGACATGTTTACGCGCGGGCTAAACAAGGATGACGAGTTCGACGCCGACCGGATGGGCGTCGTCATCGCCGCGCGCTCCGGCTTCTCGCCCTTTGGCCTTGTCGGCGTATTGCAGACGCTTAGCGCGGCCCCGACTGAGGGGGGCTATGCGCTCATGAGCAAGACGCACCCGTTGCCCGTGGATAGGATAGATCGGCTGGACCGTGCGATGACGACGAAAATGGATACGCTGGCCGTCGCCGATGCGAGCCTGCCGGACTTCAACCCCTTGCCAGCAGTGCAAGTGCCGAAGCAAATTCCAGCGTTACGCCGGGGCAAGCGGAAGAGCTGAAGCCACCGGTCGATGCCGGATTGCAGAATTTAACCGGGCTTCACGATCCGCAGCTGGTGACGGGTTTCGGACACACTTTGACCTTCACCCGCGTGACGATTGCCCTGACCGTGGCGGGATAATCAGACCAGTCGGGGACGCTGCACAGATACTGGTCATGCGCGGCGAGATGTTCGGTCAGGGCACCATCCCATTCGGGAGCCACCGACAGGATCTGTTCCGATGTGTAGAGCAGATACTCGACGTAATTTTTATAGGCCGCATCCTGCGCGCCACCTTTAATGGCGCAATAATCGGGTTCCGCAAATTCGGGTTTGTTGATCGAGAGATTGAGGAACTCGCGGTAAATGTCGCGCGCCGACTGGACCTGTTGTGCGCGTGCCGCCGCGTCGATCTGGACCTTGACCCCGATCAGCGCCGCCAGTGCAATGAGCGCGGCCGAGACCGCAGCAACACCCTGCAGCACCTTGCCATATTTTTCGAACCAGCCGGTCACCGACCTCGTTGTCATAGCTATCCCGCCTTTGGTTGTTGCTGTGTGGCACAATGAATGCCGCCACCGTTTTCGCCGATGGCATCGACGTTCAGGCTGATTATTTTCCGGCCCGGATAGAGCGCAGCGAGGATTGAGCGCGCCTTGTCATCGGCGGCACGGTCACCGAATTCTGCGCCGATCACCGCCCCGTTGCAGACGTAATAATTAACGTAGCTTGCCACGAATTCATCATTGGATGACCTAATATCGACGGGTTCCGGAACGACGATAATTTCAAGCTTTCGTCCCCTTGCATCGGTCATTTGCTTGAGGATTGCGTAGGTTTCAAAGGCGGACACCGACCACGGATCGTTTGGGTCGGGTGCTTCGGGCAGCTGGATCAGGACTCGGCCGGGCGACACAAAACGGGCAAGCGCGTCGATATGATAATCGGTAATATCTGCCCCTTTGATGCCCGGAGCCCAGATCATTTTTTTGCCACCGAGTGCCCCGGCTAACAGGGCACCGACTGCGCCTGCGCTGCCCTTGTTCCGGTTTGGATTCACCCAGCTGCTGGCATGGGCAAGCAGCGTGCCCGCACCGTCATGCTCGACCCCGCCCTGTTCGCCGACAAGACCGGTCTCAAGCAGCGGCAGATTCAGCCGTTTCGCGACCGCCTCCGCGATACGGCCGTCGTTGCGATATGGCTGCTTATTGCCCCAGCCGTTGAAATGGATGTGGGCAATTGCGAGCGCCCCTGCAGCGTTTTTGACAAAGGTCGGTCCTGAATCGCGACACCACAGATCGTCAGTCGGGATGTCCCAGATTTCAACGGCCCGCCCAAGCTGTGCCCGGGCCGACTTTGCCTCAGTGCCCGATGCCAGCATGACGACTGGTTCGTACTGGCTGATCGTGTTGGCAATCAGCGCGATTTTGGTTCGTACCTCCCTGAGCGAGGGCGCGTCATAGACGTTCAGGCTGACCGGCCATTGCATGATTGTCCGCGCGTGGGGGGCCGACTCCAGCGGCATCTCATAGCTGGCTAGTCGAGGGTCCGGTGTCATCAGCCGGGGCTTTCGTTCGCCTGCTGCCACTTGGACAGGGTCGATGGTCATTGCGGCGAAACCTGTCGTCATCATCGCCAGTGCTTTGCGGCGGTTTATCATCGAAAAATGCCCCTGCTCATGCTTTCGGCCACCACGGTACAAAGCCGCTCGTCCGCCGGACATAGTCTTCATACCCCGGTTTCTTGCGCTTCATCCGGCCCTCGGTGGTTGGCACACCTGACCATTTCATCAAGGTCCATGTTAGCAGGAGCGGCCCCGGCAGCGCCCACAGGCCGGTCGGGGTTTCCGCCGCGATCAGGTACAGCCCCCACCACGCACAGGCATCGCCGAAGTAATTGGGGTGGCGGGTGTAACGCCATAGGCCCCGGTCCATCACTCGCCCGGCATTGGCGGGGTCGCGGCGAAAGCGGGTGAGTTGCGCGTCGCCGATGGTTTCAAACGCAATGCCGATCACCGCGATAACCGCCCCGATAATCCCGAGTGCGCCGACCTGCGGCCCCGCATCGACTTGGCCGAGCTGCACAGGCAGGCAGACGATAAACAGCAGTGGTGCCTGCGTCGCAAAGACCAGCAGCAGCGACGCCTTGGCAAAGCCCCAGCCCTTTGCCTCCTGCGCCTTGCCCAGCATCGTGGCATAGCGCCGGTCGGGCCCGTGGTCGCGCCACCGCCAGAGTAAATAGCCACCGAGCCGCAGGCCCCAGATTGCCGATAGGCCGAGCAGCAGCGCCTTGCGCGTCGGATCGCCATCAGTGTGCAGGAAAGTCGCCAACGCCAGCACGACCATACCGATGGCCCACAGGCTGTCGATCGGTGTCACATCGCGCAGCTTTAGGCAGATCAGCCATGCCGTGATGAATGTCGCGACGAGGACCTGTGCGTTTATGGCAAGGACCGTCATCATGCCGCGTCCCTTTCGACAATAAAGCTGACCGTTGTCGTCGCTGATCCGCCAATGTTGAGCGTCTGCACCCGCCGTGCCCCCTCGACCTGCGTGCCGCCCGCCGTGCCGCGCACCTGCTTCGACGCATCCAGCAGCATCCGCACACCGGTCGCGCCAACCGGATGGCCGGTTCCGATC
>JANNCK010000300.1:0-2479 GCA_031386545.1 Sphingomonadales bacterium | reverse complement strand
TAACACCGACGGCAGTCCCGATCATCACCCCCAGCGTCATCCCGTTTGCCAGCGCGATACGGAATTCGCGCAGGATCATCCGGCGCGTGTTCGAGCTGGTCAGCTGGTTGGTCGCGAGTGCGCGAACGACCACGGCCAGCGTCTGTGTCCCGGCATTGCCGCCCATCCCCGACACAATCGGCATCAGCACGGCAAGCAGGGCAAAGCGCGCAATCTCACCCTGAAACAATCCGACGACGGAGGCCGCGAGAATGGCTGTGCCAAGATTGACGACCAGCCAGGTCAGCCGCGTCCGCACCGTCAACAGAATCGGCTGGTTGATGTCGCCATCGCCTGCACCCGACAGGCGCAAAATGTCCTCGCCGGCCTCCTGCTGGATGACATGGACGATGTCATCGACGGTAATCATGCCCGCCAGCCGCCCGTCGCTATCGGTAACAGCGGCAGAGATCAGTGCGTACTTCTGAAAGCGCAGCGCAACTTCTTCCTGATCCATATCGACCGGGATCAGCGTCTGCTCGCGCTTCATCACATCGGCGACAGCAATGGTGCGCGGTGTCCGCAATATCCACGACAGCTGGCAAGTGCCGATGGGCTTATGCGCCGGATCAACGACAAAGATTTCCCAGAAGTCAGTCGTCAGGTCGGCGTTGTCGCGCAGATAGTCGATGACTTGGCCAACCGACCAATGTTCGGGCACCGCGATCAGCTCGCGTTGCATCAGGCGACCAGCGGATTCCTCGGGGTAGGACAGTGCGGCTTCGATCGCGGCGCGGTCGTCGGGATCGAGTGCACGCAGAACGGCGGCCTGGTCGGCGTCGTCCATGTCCTCGATGATCGCGACGGCATCGTCGGTGTCGAGTTCGGACGCAATTTCAGCGACTTGTGCCGCGTCGAGCGCGTCGATCATGCCCTCGCGGACGTGATCGTTCATCTCGGCAAGCACGTCGCCGTCGAGCATATCGCCGAGTGCCGCCGCCATCGCCGCGCGACGGTCCCCGGGCGCAAGCTCGAACAGATCGGCGAGATCGGCTGGATGCAATGGCGCGACGAGGTGGCGTGCCCCCTCGTCATCGCCTGCATCGACGCGGGCAATGACCTCGCGGACGAAATCAGGCCGCAGCCGGTCGTCGGCATCCATCCGTGTTTCCGGTGCGGCGTCGCTATGGTGATCCGGGCGCGGATCAGGGCGCAGATCGGCTTGGCTCATTGCTTGCCCCTCCTCGTGCGCCGTTATGGTGTCAGGACAGTTGCCCGTCCCGACTTTTCACGCGAAGGTCAAGGCTGGGGTCGTAATCACGGTGTGACTCGCTACCTTTAGGCCATGACCTACCGCCTCTCCGTACTCGACCAGACGCCGATTGCCGAGGGCAGCAGCGCGGCCGATGCGCTCGCCAATACGCTCGATCTCGCGCGGCAGTGCGATGCGTTGGGCTATCACCGTTACTGGCTGGCCGAGCATCATGCCTCGCCGGGCTTGGCGGGGGCCGCGCCCGAGGCGCTGATCGGCCCCGTTGCGCTGGCGACGTCGCGGATTAGGGTCGGCTCGGGCGGGATCATGCTGCCGCATTATTCGCCGTATAAAGTGGCGGAGACGTTCGCGCTGCTGTCGGCGCTCACCCCGGGGCGGATTGATCTGGGGCTGGGCCGCGCGCCGGGCAGTGACCAGCGCACCGCCTTTGCCCTCCAACGTGATCGCTCGCGGCGGATGCCGGTTGATGATTTCCCGAACAATCTCGCGGAAACCATCGCCTATCTCGACGGGACAATGCCCGCCGACCACCCGTTCGCCGGGTTGCAGGACACGCTACCTACAGGCGGTGGTGTTCCCGAAGTCTGGCTGCTCGGCAGTTCGACCGATTCGGCGATCTGGGCGGCAGAGGCGGGGCTGCCCTATTGCATTGCCGATTTTATCAATTCAGACGGGGTGCTGCTCGCCGATCTCTATCGCACGCGGTTCAGGCCCGGTCGCATTGCCGCCCCGCATGTCATGGTTGCCACTTGGACGATTGCAGCCGCGACCCGCGCCGAGGCGGAGCGGCTGGCCCTGCCGTCGCAAATGATGTTCGCGCATTTGCTGCGCGGTGAGCTGATTGCAGTGCCCTCGGTCGAGCGTGCCGAGGCATGGGCAGCGATGCAACCTGCCCCCTCGCACCGCCGCCGCCGGGCGCTGGGCAGCCCCAGCGAAGTGCGGGCCCAAATCGACGAGGTGGCCGCACTTTACGGCGCGGACGAGATGATGCTGGTCAATATCTTGCCCGATCACGCCGCCCGCGTCCGTAGCTATGCACTCATAGCTGCCGAATATGGGCTGGCAGGATTAGCTAAGGCTGCGTAAGGCGCGGGCAAATTTTGAAAGGACTATGAATGGCTGATACCCTGACTCTTACACTCGATACGGGCGACGTGACGATCAAGCTGCGCCCTGACCTGGCCCCCGGCCATGTCGCGCGGATTACCGAGCTTGCGAACGAGGGGT
>JANNCK010000264.1:0-2222 GCA_031386545.1 Sphingomonadales bacterium | reverse complement strand
GAATTCGACGAGGTCGGTGCCGGGCTTTACCTCGGTCCACTTGTAGTTGCTGAGCGCCGCGATCTGGATTTCGCTGTCGAAGTGACCGATGTTGCAGACGATGGCGTTGGCCTTCATCGCTTTCATATGGTCGGCGGTGATCACGTCAGCGTTGCCGGTCGCTGTGCAGAAGATGTCGGCGCGGGTCACGGCCTCTTCCATCGTCACGACTTCAAAGCCTTCCATCGCGGCCTGCAGCGCGCAGATCGGATCGACTTCTGTGACCATGACGCGCGCGCCGCCGTTGCGGAGCGACTGGGCCGAACCTTTGCCGACATCGCCGAAGCCCGCGACGCAGGCGACCTTGCCGGCCAGCATGACGTCAGTGGCGCGGCGAATCGCGTCAACCAGCGACTCTTTGCAGCCGTAGAGGTTGTCGAACTTCGACTTGGTGACGCTATCGTTGACGTTGATCGCGGGGAACGGCAACTCGCCCTTCTTGGCGATCTCGTACAGGCGGTGGACGCCGGTGGTGGTTTCCTCGCTGACGCCCTTAAGCGCGGCGACAGTCGCGGTAAGATAGCCGGGCTTCTTGGCGACATACGCCTTCAGCGCGCGCTGCATCTCGACTTCTTCCTCATTCTCGGGCTCGGGCATGGTGTGACCGGCTTCGAGTTTCGCGCCCCAGAGTGCGAACATTGTGGCGTCGCCGCCGTCGTCGAGAATGATGTTGGCGGTCTGGCCGTCGATGGCCGCGTCCCAGCTGAAAATATCGCCGACATAGTTCCAGTAATCAGCGAGGCTTTCACCCTTTACCGCGAACACCGGCACGCCGGTGGCGGCGATGGCGGCAGCAGCGTGATCTTGTGTCGAGAAGATGTTGCACGTTGCCCAGCGGACATCGGCACCAAGTGCCGTCAGTGTCTCGATCAGCACCGCCGTCTGGATCGTCATGTGGAGCGAGCCGACAACGCGCGCGCCCTTCAACGGCTTGGAGACGCCAAACTCATCGCGCAGGGCCATCAGGCCGGGCATTTCGGTTTCGGCGATCATGATTTCGCGGCGACCGAAGTCGGCGAGGTCGATGTCGGCGATGACGTAGTCGGTCTTGTTGAGAACGGCAGCAGTGGCCACGGCGGCAAACTCCGGTTGGGATTGGTTGCCGTGGCCCCTAGCTGTGCGCCGTGCGCGCGTCAAATCGTATATAAAGAAGTCTTTATATGTGAGTTATCGAAGCGCTGCGATCTGGAGGGCGGGCGCGGCACAGGCACCCTCGGGCAGGACCGGTACAACGGCGGCGCGCTCCGCCAAAGCGGTCAGTGCCGCAAGCGTCGGTGGCTCGTTCAGCGCCGCCTCTGCAATCGACTGGAGCGATTCACAGCTGAGGTCTTCCGCGCCTGCGCCGTAGCGGTTGGCGACGCGGGTGATGTAGCTGTCGAGCGCGTTGGCACCGCCGATCGCGGGGGTGAAATGCCCTTTCAACTGCATGTTTGCCTCGGTGAGCGCGGCGCGGTGGCGCACAACCATCGCATTGTAGGTGTTGAGCAATGCCACGCTCTTGAACCGGCAGCGCAGGCCAGAAACCATGAGCATCGTGTCGAAATCGCGGACCTTGGCGGCGGCAACTTCGCTCTGTGTCCAGCACGCGGCATTTACCGGTGTAGATACCAATGCCAGCACCGCTCCGGCGACCATCATCGCTTTTTTCATGTTGCTTCCCCCTCGCCGCGCCGATTGTCGTTGCGGTGAAAGGAGAGGGTCACAGCATAACCTTGCATCTTCCTTGATCGTAACGGTTAATGGCCTTGCATTCGGTTGGGCGGCGCGCGATGCGGGCACCTTCATTCGATCCCCCTCACGTTCAGGAGCTGAAAACCATGACCATCGCTGTCGGAGACAAGATTCCCGCTGCAATGCTGACCAAAGTTACCGCCGCTGGCCCCGACCAGGTGTCGACTGCCGACTTTTTCGCGGGCCGCAAGGTTGCGCTGTTCTCGGTTCCCGGCGCGTTTACACCGACGTGTTCGGCCAAGCATCTGCCGGGCTTTGTCGAACAGGGTGATGCGCTGAAGGCCAAGGGTGTGGACGAGATCGCCTGCACGGCCGTCAACGATGCGTTCGTGATGGGTGCATGGGGCAAGGCAGGCGGTGCGGATGCCGTGACGATGCTCGCCGATGGCAATGCAGAATTCGTCAAGGCGCTGGGCCTTGAGATGGACGGCAGCAAATTCGGCATGGGCACG